>NZ_JBSFYC010000046.1:0-61329 GCF_053595675.1 Streptomyces sp. NPDC002446
TTTCTCCCCCCCGGGGCGCCCCGGGGCCGCCCACACCAAAACCGGGGGGGCCCCCCCAGTGGTGGCTGGCGGGCACGGCCGTTTCGTCGGGAACGATCGCTCAGACGTTGAAGCCCAGCGCGCGGAGCTGCTCACGGCCGTCATCGGTGATCTTGTCCGGGCCCCACGGGGGCATCCAGACCCAGTTGATCTTCAGTTCGCTGACGATGCCGTCCGTGGCGGACTTCGCCTGGTCCTCGATGACGTCGGTCAGCGGGCAGGCCGCGGAGGTCAGCGTCATGTCGATGGTGGCGATGTTGGCGTCGTCGATGTGGATGCCGTAGATCAGCCCCAGGTTGACGACGTCGATACCCAGCTCGGGGTCGACGACGTCGTACAGCGCCTCGCGGACCTCCTCCTCGGAGGCCGGCTTGGTGGTGGTCGGGCTCTCGGTCATGCGGTCTTCGCCTCCTCGGAGAGGGCCTTGGCCGTGGCGTCCTTCCAGGCCATCCAGCTCAGCAGCGCGCACTTCACGCGTGCGGGGTACTTGGAGACACCGGCGAACGCCACCGCGTCCTCCAGCACCTCCTCCATCGCGTCATCCGGCTCGACCTGCCCCTTGGACTGCATCAGCTCCAGGAAGGTCTCCTGGATCTTCTGCGCCTCGCCGAGCTCCTTGCCGACCAGGAGGTCGTTGAGCACCGACGCGCTGGCCTGGCTGATGGAGCAGCCCTGGCCCTCGTAGGACACGTCCTCGATCGTCGCGCCGTCGAGCCGGACGCGCAGCGTGATCTCGTCGCCGCACGTGGGGTTGACGTGGTGCACCTCGGCGTCGCCGTCCCGAAGACCGCGCCCATGGGGGTGCTTGTAGTGGTCCAGGATGACGTCCTGGTACATGGAATCCAGCTTCACGGCTCAGTCAGTCCTCGTCCTCATCCGCTGTGCCTGCCTATCCGAAGAAGTTGCGCACGTGCTCCAGGCCCTCGACCAGGGCGTCGACCTCGGCCGGCGTGGAGTACAGATAGAACGACGCTCGCGTGGTCGCAGGAATTCCGTAGCGCAGGCAGACCGGGCGCGCGCAGTGGTGCCCCACCCGGACCGCTATGCCCTGCTCGTCCAGCACCTGGCCGACGTCGTGCGGATGGATGTCGCCGAGCGTGAAGGAGATCGTCGCGCCGCGCTCCTCGGCCGTGCTCGGGCCGATGATGCGCAGGTCGGGGACCTCCAGCAGCCGCTTGACGGCGTACTCGGTGATCGCGTGCTCATGCGCCGCGATCTTGTCCATGCCGACCGAGGTGAGGTAGTCCACGGCCGCGCCGAGGCCGACGGCCTGGGCGATCGGGGGCGTACCGGCCTCGAACTTGTGCGGTGCCGGGGCGTACGTCGAGGAGTGCATCGAGACGGTCTCGATCATCTCGCCGCCGCCGAGGAACGGCGGGAGGTCCTCCAGCAGCTCCTGGCGGCCCCACAGGACGCCGATGCCGGTCGGGCCGCACATCTTGTGGCCGGTGAAGGCCACGAAGTCGGCCTGCAGCGCCTGCACGTCCAGCACCATGTGCGGGGCGGCCTGCGAGGCGTCGATGCAGACCAGCGCGCCGACCTCCTGGGCCCGCCGGATGATCGTCTCGACCGGGTTGATGGTGCCCATGATGTTGGAGACCAGCGTGAACGAGACGATCTTCGTCTGCTCGGTGATGACCTCGTCGATGTTGGACAGGTCGAGGCGGCCGTCGTCGGTGATGCCGAACCACTTCAGCTTCGCGCCGGTGCGCTGCGCCAGCAGCTGCCACGGGACGATGTTGGAGTGGTGCTCCATCTCCGTGATGACGATCTCGGTCTCGCGGTCCACGCGGTAGGGCTCTTCGGCCCAGCCGAGCATGTTGGCCACGAGGTTGAGCGACTCCGAGGCGTTCTTGGTGAAGATCACCTCGTTGCGGCTCGGGGCGTTGATGAAGGCCGCCACCTTGTCGCGGGCGCCTTCGTACAGCGCCGTGGCCTCCTCGGCGAGCACATGCACGCCGCGGTGGACGTTGGCGTTGTGGCGTTCGTAGTAGGCGTTCAGGGCGTCGAGGACCTGGCGCGGCTTCTGGGAGGTCGCCGCGTTGTCCAGGTACACGATCTTCTTCCCGTCGTGGACCTGGCGGTCCAGGAGGGGGAAGTCCTTACGGATCGCCTCTGTGTCGAGGAGGCCCGGCAGCTGTGTCACGCGGTTGCGCCACCCTTCACATACGCCTCGTAGCCCTCGGCCTCCAGCTTGTCCGCGAGCTCCGGGCCGCCGGACTCGGCGATCCGGCCGTTGGCGAAGACATGGACGTGGTCGGGCTTGATGTAACGGAGAATCCGCGTGTAGTGCGTGATGAGCAGGGTGCCCACCTCGCCGGTCTCGCGGATGCGGTTGACGCCCTCGGAGACGATCCGCAGCGCGTCGACGTCCAGGCCGGAGTCGGTCTCGTCGAGGATCGCGATGGCCGGCTTGAGCAGCTCCAGCTGGAGGATCTCGTGCCGCTTCTTCTCACCGCCGGAGAAGCCCTCGTTGACGTTGCGCTCGGCGAACGACGGGTCCATCTGGAGGCGCTCCATGGCCTCCTTGACCTCCTTGACCCACAGCCGCAGCTTGGGGGCCTCGCCGCGGATCGCGGTCGCGGAGGTGCGCAGGAAGTTGGAGACCGAGACGCCGGGGACCTCGACCGGGTACTGCATCGCGAGGAAGACGCCGGCCCGGGCGCGCTCGTCGACGGACATCTCCAGGACGTCCTCACCGTCGAGGGTGACGGTGCCGCCGGTGATCGTGTACTTCGGGTGGCCCGCGAGGGAGTAGGCGAGGGTCGACTTGCCGGAGCCGTTGGGGCCCATGATGGCGTGCGTCTCGCCCTGCTTCACGGTCAGGTCGACGCCCTTCAGGATCTCGCGCGGGCCGTTCTCGGCCTCGACGGAGACGTGCAGGTCGTGGATCTCAAGCGTTGCCATGGGGAACTCAGGACTCCTGGGTGACGGAGACGAGCACGTCGTCCCCTTCGATCTTTACGGGGTATACGGGGACGGGGCGCGTCGCGGGAAGGCCGTTCGGCTTGCCGGTGCGCAGGTCGAAGCTCGAACCGTGCAGCCAGCACTCGATCGAGCAGTCCTCGACCTCGCCCTCCGAGAGGGAGACGTTCGCATGCGAGCAGATGTCGTTGATCGCGAACACCTCGCCCTCGGTGCGGACCAGGGAGACGGGGACGCCGTCGAGCTCCACCCGCTTGGGGGTGTCGTCCTCCAGCTCGCTGAGCGCCGCTGCGCGTACGTACGTCATACCGCGGACGCTTCCAGCTCGGCCTCGATCTTGCTCATCAGCCGCTCCTCGACGTCCGGCAGGCCGATCTGCTGGACCAGCTCGGCGAAGAAGCCGCGCACGACCAGCCGGCGGGCCTCATCGGCCGGGATGCCCCGGGCCATCAGGTAGAACAGCTGCTCGTCGTCGAAGCGGCCGGTCGCCGAGGCGTGGCCGGCGCCGACGATCTCGCCGGTCTCGATCTCCAGGTTGGGCACCGAGTCGACCCGCGCGCCGTCGGTCAGGACGAGGTTGCGGTTGAGCTCGTAGGTGTCCGTGCCGGTGGCCGAGGCCTGGATCAGGACGTCGCCGATCCAGACGGCGTGCGCGTCCTCGCCCTGCAGCGCGCCCTTGTAGGTCACGTGGGAGCGGCAGTTGGGCACCTCGTGGTCGACGAAGAGGCGGTGCTCGTGGTGCTGGCCCTGCTCGGTGAAGTACAGGCCGTAGAGCTCGGCCTCGCCGCCGGGGCCCGCGTAGGTGATCCGGGGGTGGAGGCGGACGAGGTCGCCGCCGAAGGTGACGACGACGGACTTGAAGGTGGCGTCCCGGCCGACCAGGGCGTTGTGCTGCCCGGTGTGGACGGCGTGGTCGTCCCAGTCCTGGACGGAGACGACGGTCAGCTTGGCGCCGTCGCCCAGGAGGTAGTCGACGTTGGCGGCGAGCACCGCGTCACCGGTGTGGTCGATGACGACGACCGCCTCGGCGAAGGCTCCGAGCTCGATGACCTGATGGCCGAAGGCGGTGCCGCCCTCGCCGTGGACGGCGATGCGGATCGGCTCGGTCAGCACGGTCTCCTTGGGGACCGTGACCACCGAAGCCTTCTCGAACGAGCTGTAGGCCTGGGCGGCGACCCGGTCCACGGGCTTGCCGCCCTTGCCGACCCGCGGGTCGGTGCGGTCGACCAGCTCGTGCGTGACGCCCTCGGGCGCGGTGATGTCGATCTTCAGGTCGGGGCCGCCGGCCGTCGCGCTGCCGTCGTGCAGGCCCTTGAGGCGCGCGAGGGGCGTGAAGCGCCACTCCTCCTCGCGGCCGTGCGGCACCGGGAAGTCCGCCACGTCGTAGGACGGCGGGGCGCTCATCCGGGTGGCGACGGTGGACTCCGCGGCCACCGCGATGGAGCCGGTGGTCGTGGAACCCGCCGGGATGTTCTGAGCCTCAGCCATGGCTGTCGTAGTGCTCGCTTTCTGCGTTCAGGGAGTCAGTCGCTGCTGGGGGCCGGGCGTCAGCCGACCGCGCCTTCCATCTGCAGCTCGATCAGCCGGTTCAGCTCCAGCGCGTACTCCATCGGCAGCTCACGGGCGATCGGCTCGACGAAGCCGCGCACGATCATCGCCATGGCCTCGTCCTCGGACAGGCCGCGCGCCATCAGGTAGAAGAGCTGGTCCTCGCTGACCTTGGAGACGGTCGCCTCGTGGCCCATGGAGACGTCGTCCTCGCGGACGTCGACGTAGGGGTAGGTGTCCGAGCGGGAGATGGTGTCCACCAGCAGGGCGTCGCACAGCACGTTGGACTTGGAGCCCGCCGCGCCCTCGCCGATCTCGACCAGACCGCGGTAGGAGGTACGGCCGCCGCCTCGCGCCACCGACTTGGAGACGATGTTGGAGGAGGTGTTCGGCGCCATGTGGACCATCTTGGAGCCGGCGTCCTGGTGCTGGCCCTCGCCCGCGAAGGCGATGGACAGGGTCTCGCCCTTGGCGTGCTCGCCCATCAGGTAGACCGCCGGGTACTTCATCGTCACCTTGGAGCCGAGGTTGCCGTCGACCCACTCCATGGTCGCGCCCTCGTAGGCGACGGCGCGCTTGGTGACCAGGTTGTAGACGTTGTTCGACCAGTTCTGGATGGTCGTGTAGCGGCAGCGGCCGCCCTTCTTCACGATGATCTCGACGACCGCGGAGTGCAGCGAGTCCGACTTGTAGATCGGCGCCGTGCAGCCCTCGACGTAGTGCACATAGGCGTCCTCGTCGACGATGATCAGCGTCCGCTCGAACTGGCCCATGTTCTCGGTGTTGATCCGGAAGTAGGCCTGCAGCGGGATGTCGACGTGGACACCCTTGGGGACGTAGATGAACGAGCCGCCGGACCACACCGCGGTGTTCAGCGAAGCGAACTTGTTGTCACCGACGGGGATGACCGTGCCGAAGTACTCCTGGAAGAGCTCCGGGTGCTCCTTCAGCGCGGTGTCGGTGTCCAGGAAGATGACGCCCTGCGCCTCCAGGTCCTCACGGATCTGGTGGTAGACGACCTCGGACTCGTACTGCGCTGCGACACCGGCGACCAGGCGCTGCTTCTCCGCCTCGGGGATGCCGAGCTTGTCGTAGGTGTTCTTGATGTCCTCGGGCAGGTCCTCCCAGGAGGCGGCCTGCTGCTCGGTGGAGCGGACGAAGTACTTGATGTTGTCGAAGTCGATGCCGGACAGGTCCGAGCCCCAGTTGGGCATGGGCTTCTTGTCGAAGAGGCGCAGGCCCTTGAGGCGGAGCTTGAGCATCCACTCCGGCTCGTTCTTCTTCGCCGAGATGTCGCGGACGACGTCCTCGGACAGGCCGCGCTTGGCGGAGGCACCGGCCACGTCGGAGTCGGCCCAGCCGTATTCGTACTTGCCCAGGCCCTCGAGCTCAGGGTGAGCAGTCTCCGTGGGGAGCGTCATGCGGGGTTCCTCCCGGCCGTGCTTGCAGATGCTGTGGTGGTCTTCTTGGGGTGCTCACCAGTGCGGTGAGCCGCCTTGCCGGCTCCGGCCTTCGGGACGAAGGTCGTACACACCCCGTCGCCGTGGGCGATGGTGGCAAGACGCTGTACGTGGGTCCCGAGCAGACGGGAGAAGACCTCGGTCTCCGCCTCGCACAGCTGCGGGTACTGCTCGGCGACATGGGCGACCGGGCAGTGGTGCTGGCAGAGCTGTTCACCGAGCTGGGGGTTGGGCGCGCTGCGCGCCGTAGCAGCGTACCCGTCCGCGGTCAACGCCTTCGCAAGGGCCTCGGTACGGGCCTGGGGCTCGGCGCTCTCGACCGCCTGGCGGTAGCCCTCGGCCTGCGCGGCGAAGCGCGCGCGGGCGAACGCGGCGACCGCGGCCTCGCCCTTCTCGCCGCCGCCGGCACTCTGCGCGATCCAGCGCAGCGCGTCGGAGGCGAGCTGGTCGTAGGCCTGGTCGAAGGCGTCCCGCCCGCAGTCGGTGAGGGCGAAGGCCTTGGCCGGGCGGCCGCGGCCACGCGTGCCGTAGACCCGCTTCTCGCGGGGCTCGACGACGCCCTCCGCGACCAGCGCGTCCAGATGGCGGCGGACCGCGGCCTGGGTCAGCTCCAGACGGAGCGCGAGCTCGGCCGCGGTGGACGGACCGTGGTCGAGAATGGAGCGGGCGACCCTGTTGCGGGTGCCCTGCTGCTCGTCGTGCGGCGCCGGGGTGTGCTTCTTCGTCTGCTCGGCCCGCTCGGGCGTGGCGGCGTCCGGCCCGGCGGTCTGCTCGACCGCGGGCTCTCGCCGATCCTCGCTCGCGTATTTCACAACGCCATTGTTGCGTAATTCGTCAAACCGGTTCAAGCCTCGTCCAGCCCGTGGACTGGTGGCCTCTATCACTTAGGCTTACCTAATTTCAAGCCCCCTCCGGAGGCCCGGAAGCCGCGCCGACCTGCGACGGTGTGCCCCGGCCGGGGCCGCCCCGGCCCGGCCCCGTACGGCCGCCGAAAATCACCGGGCCCCACACGGCCGGATTGACTACCCCGGAGCCCGTCAGGCCGGGGCGCCCGGACCCGGCACGCGTCGGGGTTCGAGCCCCCCTTGCCCCCAAACCCCCGTTGCCGCCCTGCCCCTCTCTCTTCGTAGACTGCCCGGCATGCGCAGCAGCTCCCCGGGGGGCGCCCCCCGGACCTCCGGCCGAGAGCCTGCCGTCGAGGTCGTCGGCCTGGTCAAGCGATACGGGGCCAAGGCCGCCGTGGACGGACTCGACCTGACCGTCGCCCGCGGCGCGGTCACCGCCGTGCTCGGCCCCAACGGCGCCGGCAAGACCACCACCGTCGAGACCTGCGAGGGCTACCGCCGCCCGGACGCCGGCCACGTCCGCGTCCTGGGCCTGGACCCGGTCGCCGACGCCGCGCGGCTGCGGCCGCGGATCGGCGTGATGCTGCAGTCCGGCGGCGTCTACGCGGGCGCCCGCGCCGAGGAGATGCTGCGGCACACCGCCACCCTGCACGCCCACCCCCTCGACGTCGGCATGCTCATCGAGCGCCTCGGCCTGGGCGGCTGCGGGCGGACGCCCTACCGGCGGCTGTCCGGCGGCCAGCAGCAGCGCCTCGCGCTGGCGATGGCCGTGGTCGGCCGCCCCGAACTGGTCTTCCTCGACGAGCCGACGGCCGGCCTCGACCCGCAGGCCCGCCGCGCGACCTGGGACCTCGTACGGGAGCTGCGCGCCGACGGCGTGAGCTGCGTGCTGACCACCCACTTCATGGACGAGGCCGAGCAGCTCGCCGACGACGTCGCGATCATCGACGGCGGCCGGGTGATCGCCCAGGGAAGCCCGGAGGAGCTGTGCCGCGGCGGCGCGGAGAACAGCCTGCGCTTCACCGGGCGGCCGGGGCTGGACCTCGCCTCGCTGCTCAAGGCGCTGCCCGCGGACAGCGCCGCCACGGAGCCGGCCTCCGGCACCTACCGCGTACGCGGCAAGATCAATCCGCAGCTGCTGGCCACGGTCGCCTCGTGGTGCGCGCAGAACGGGGTGATGCCGGACGCGATAGCCGTCGAGCGGCACACCCTGGAGGACGTCTTCCTGGAGCTCACCGGTAAGGAGCTGCGCGCATGACCGCCACCGAGGCCTCTGCCGCCACCGGCACGTTCACCCCGCGGCCCGGTGCGGCGCCGCTGTCCCGGATGATCCGGGCGCAGGCCGCCCTGGAGACCAGGATGCTGCTGCGCAACGGCGAGCAGCTGCTGCTGACCGTGGTCATCCCGACGCTGCTGCTGGTGCTGTTCTCCACCGTCGACATCGTGGACACCGGCGCCGGGAAGGCGGTGGACTTCCTCGCGCCGGGCGTGCTCGCCCTCGCCGTGATGTCCACCGCGTTCACCGGACAGGCCATCGCCACCGGCTTCGAGCGCCGCTACGGCGTCCTCAAGCGGCTCGGCGCCTCGCCGCTCCCCCGCTGGGCGCTGATGGCCGCCAAGACCTGCTCGGTGCTGGTCACCGAGGCGCTGCAGATCGTGCTGCTGACGGTCATCGCCTTCGCCCTGGGCTGGTCGCCGCAGGGCAACCCGGCCTCGGTGGTCCTGCTGCTCGTCCTCGGTACGGCCGCGTTCTCCGGGCTCGGTCTCCTGATGGCCGGGACGCTGAAGGCCGAGGCGACGCTCGCCGCCGCCAACCTCGTCTTCCTGCTGCTGCTCGTCGGCGGCGGTGTGATCGTCCCGCTGGAGAAGTTCCCGGACGCCGCCCAGTCGGTGCTCGGGCTGCTGCCGGTCTCCGCGCTGTCGGACGGCCTGCGCGACGTGCTCCAGCACGGCGCCGGCCTGCCCTGGGCCGACCTCGGGATCCTCGCCGTATGGGCCGTGCTCGGGCTGGGCGCGGCGGCGCGGTTCTTCCGCTGGGAGTAGCCGCACAGGCGGCGGCGAGGCGGGAGGGGCCCCCGAGGCGACTCCCCCAGACCCCCTCGTACTGCGACTTCCCCGGGGAGGCGACTCCCCCGGACCCCCTCGTACTGCGTCTCCCCCGGGGAAGCGACTCCCCCGGCCCCCCTCGTGAAACTTTGCACAAGCCTCCGCCTACGATGGCTCCCGTGCCGAACACGCTGAATCCCCTTGAGCTGATCGCCCGCCGCTGGCAGCCGTCCGCGGCCTTTGTGCGACGCGCCGCGCTGGCCACCGTCGTGATGGCCGTGATCATCGTCGTCACGGGCGGCGCCGTCCGGCTCTCCCAGTCCGGGCTGGGCTGCTCGACCTGGCCCAAGTGCACCCCGGAGAGCCTGACGCCGACCGCCGCGATGGGCATCAACGGCCTCATCGAGTTCGGCAACCGCATGCTGACGTACGTGCTGTGCGCGGTCGTGGGGCTGTTCATCATCGCCGCCCGCGCCCGGCACCCCCGCCGCCGCTCGCTCACCAGGCTCGGCTGGGCCCAGTTCTGGATCGTCATGCTCAACGCCGTCATCGGCGGCATCACGGTCCTGACCGGCCTGAACCCCTACATCGTCAGCTCGCACTTCCTGGCGTCCACGGGGCTGCTCACGGTCGCCGTGGTCAGCTGGAAGCGGGCGGGCGAGGGCGACGAGGAGCCGCGTGACCTGGTGGCCCGCCCGGTGCGGCAGCTGACCTGGCTGCTGGTGGCGGCGACCGCCGCGCTCACCGTCGTCGGCACGGTCGTCACCGGCACGGGCCCGCACGCGGGCGACGCGAAGAAGGTCCACCGCATCCCGCTGGACTGGCAGGAGATCACCCAGCTGCACGTCGACTTCGTCTACATCGTCGTCGGCCTGTCCGTCGCGCTGTGGTTCACGCTGCGCGCCGTCAAGGCCCCGGCCGCCCCGCGCCGTACGGTCCTGGAGCTGCTCGCCTGCCTCGGCGCGCAGGGCGTCATCGGCTACGTCCAGTACTTCCTGGGCCTGCCCGAGATCGTCATCGGGCTCCACATGCTGGGCTCGGCCCTGGTGTGGATCTGTGTGCTGCGGGTCTTCCTGTCGCTGCGCGACCACGGTCCGCTCCAGGAGGAGGACCCCGACGCGCCCGCTCCCTCCGGGGAGCACGAGGCGCTCGACGCTCAGGTGGCCTCCGCGCCCAGCCGGTAGACGCGGCGCGCGGTCCCGGACGCGATCATCTCCGTGATCCGCCGCCCGTCGTCGGGGCCGCACAGCCCTTCGGCGGTCCACTCCCGTAAGAGGCGCCCCATGGCGCGCAGGAAGAACCGGGCTCCGGTCACATAGAGCTCGGGCAGCCCGCGGGCCCCCGAGGAGAACAGCAGCTTGCCGAACGGCGCCTGCGGCAGGGTCTCCTCGGGCCGGGGTCCTGCGTCGGCGTAGACATGGGCGTGGACGGCGGCGAGCTGGGCCGCGCGGCGGTGGTGCGGGGCCGCGGGAAGCAGGACGAGGTCCGAGCCGATGCCGCTGGTGGCGCGCAGAAAGGCCGCCAGCGGGCGCGGGTCGGGGCAGTGCAGCTGTACGGGCAGGCCGGTGGCCACCGCGCTCCACAGGAGGTGCCGTACGAGGGCGGGCTCGGCGAGCCGGTCCCCGGGGCGGCGGGCACGCAGCCAGCGGTCCGCGGCGCGCCTCACCTCACCGGCTTCCGGGGCGTTGCCGTCGCAGTAGGTGGCGCCGGACGCGAAGGCGGTGGCGTGCTGGGCCGCGGCGTAGAGGGCCTCGGCGGTGTAGCCGATGAAGGAGTCGACGCTGCCGGAGGTGTCGGCGACCTGCTCGGCGAGCGGTTCCAGCCGTACGACCTCGTGGGCGCGGGCCTCGGCGGCGGTGGCGAGTTCGGTGGCCGAGGTCAGATCGCTGGGGGTGCCGGCCTCCAGCAGGAAGGTGCCGATGCCGGAGCCGCGCAGCAGCATCCGGCCGGCCTTGTAGGCGCCCACCTCTCGTCTGCGGGCCAGATAGCGGGCCGGCGGACAGTGCGGCTCCAGGCCGAGCAGCGGGGGGCACCAGCGGCGTATCGCGAGGCCGGTGAGGCTGTCGAAGTAGCTGGTGCCGGCGGGGGCCGGGGCGCGTGCGCCGACCGCGGCCGCCAGGTGGGTCTCGAAGGAGCCCAGGCCGAGCTCGCCGTGCACCGCGCCGTGGCTGTACTGATCGATGAGCGGGGGCTGATCCACCAGGAAGGGAAGGCCGTCCATCCGCTCCTCCTCGCCGAGAGCCCACCGGGCGTGGCCGAAGCGCCGCGCTCGGTGGGCTTAACGGAAGAGGTGGTGGTGAGGTAGCGGGCTCCGCTTGTGGTGTGCGCCCGGCGCTCGGGTTGTGGTGTGCGCCCGGCGCTCAGGGGTTGGCGGGGCCGCCCACCTGGATACCCGCCATCCGGGACCACTCGTAGGGGCCGGTGCGGACCCTGGCGGCGAGCTCGCCGTCGAAGTCGTCCTGAAGGGTGACCCCGGCCTTGGCGACGGCCTCCTTGGCGGAGTCGAAGCTGTCCGCGACGAGGTTGCCCCACTCGCCGTTGGCCCCGACCAGGGCGATCCGGGTGCGGCCGCGGCCGATGTGCGCGAGCTGGCCCTCGGCGCTGCCGCCGTGGGAGTCGGCGAAGGCGCGGATCTGCCGGGCGAGCTTGGCCGTGCGCTTGTCGGCCCTGCCGCCGTCGTTCGCACCGTCCACCGTCGTCACCTGCTCGTCCGCCTGCTGGGTGTCTGCCATGAACAGCATGCTACCCGCGGGTAATCACCTGAGGAAGGGATCCACGGCGACCGCGACGAACAGCAGCGAGACATAGGTGATCGACCAGTGGAACAGCCGCATCTCCTTGAGCTTGGGGCCCGTGATCCCGGCCTTGGCGCGGGACTGCAGGGCGTGCGCCTCCTTGAGCCAGAAGGCGCCGCAGGCGAGGGCGACCGCGGTGTAGAACCAGCCGGTGTAGCCCAGCGGCTGGAGCAGCAGCGAGACGGCGACCATCACCCAGCTGTAGGCGACGATCTGGCGGGCCACGGCCTTGTTGCCGGCGATGACCGGCAGCATCGGCACGCCGACCCGCTCGTAGTCGTCCTTGGCCTTCATCGACAGCGGCCAGTAGTGCGGCGGCGTCCAGAAGAAGATCACGAGGAAGAGGACCAGCGCCGCCCAGGAGACCGAGTTCGTCACCGCGGACCAGCCGATGAAGACCGGCATACAGCCCGCGATGCCGCCCCAGACGATGTTCTGCGAGGTGCGCCGCTTGAGGATCATCGTGTAGACGACGACATAGAAGAGCAGCGCCCCGAGCGACAGCATCGCCGACAGCGGGTTGACCAGGAACCAGAACCAGGCGGTGGAGCCGACCGCGAGGGCGGACGCGAAGACCAGGCACTCGCGCGGCGAGACCATGCCGGTGCACAGCGGCCGCTGCGAGGTGCGGTCCATCAGCGCGTCGATGTCGCGGTCGATGTACATGTTGAAGGCGGCCGCACCGCCGGCGGAGAGGTATCCGCCGACGCAGGTCGCCAGCACGAGCCAGAGGTCCGGGACTCCGCCGGCCGCCAGGAACATCACCGGAATCGTCGTCATCAGCAGCAGCTCGATGACGCGCGGCTTGGTGAGCGCCACGAACGCCTTGACACGGGCACCGAACGGGCGGTGACCTGGACCCCCGGGGCTCGGAGAGAGCACGCCCGCAGGACGGGATTCGACGGCCGTCACGCACACCCCTGGAAGTAACATCAGCGGCTCCCGCCGCGGAAGAGATAAGGCCTGCAAGCCCATTCCGGCCGTGTAAACCCGGCAAAAGCTTGCGCGTACCACGCCACTTTAGACGTTGGCCATAGGGCGATCTTCTCCGGGGTGGGTCGTGTTGGGCGGGGGCGGGCGGCGGCCGCGGCTGCTTTCCCCGGGCGTTCGCCCCGCGGCCGGGAGGCGAAGGCGGCCGGCCCCCGGCACTCTGGTCGTATGGCCGCCGGAACCGGACCGGGAAGGCCGGGGTCCCGGCGCGGTGGCCCGAAGCAGCGAACCCCTGCTCGGCGCTGCCCACCGATTGAGCGTCAAGAGCGCCGACTGAGCACAGACTGAGCGTCGAAAACACCGACTGAGCGTCGAAAAGGCGCACGCACCAGCGGGGGTAGGCTCGACACCGCCTGGCGGATATACCGTCCGCGGCATTCGACATGTGGAGAGGAGCCCTGACTCAGGGTGAGCACCAAGCCGACCACCACAGATTTCGAGTGGACCGAACTGGACCAGCGGGCGGTGGACACCGTCCGCGTCCTGGCCATGGATTCCGTGCAGAAGGTCGGTAACGGCCATCCCGGTACGGCCATGAGCCTGGCGCCGGCCGCCTATGTGCTGTTCCAGAAGCTGATGCGGCACGACCCGGCGGACGCGGACTGGACCGGCCGCGACCGGTTCGTCCTCTCCGCGGGCCACTCCAGCCTGACCCTCTACATCCAGCTCTACCTCGCCGGCTACGGCCTGGAGCTGGACGACCTCAAGGCCTTCCGTACGTGGGGCTCGAAGACCCCCGGCCACCCGGAGTACGGCCACACCACCGGCGTGGAGACCACCACCGGCCCGCTGGGCCAGGGTGTCGCCAACGCCGTCGGCATGGCGATGGCGGCCCGCTACGAGCGCGGTCTGTTCGACCCCGAGGCGGCGCCGGGCACCTCTCCGTTCGACCACACCATCTACGTCATCGCCGGCGACGGCTGCCTCCAGGAGGGCATCTCCGCCGAGGCCTCCTCCCTGGCGGGCCACCAGAAGCTCGGCAACCTCGTCATGCTGTGGGACGACAACCACATCTCGATCGAGGGCGACACCGAGACCGCGATCTCCGAGGACACCCTCAAGCGCTACGAGGCCTACGGCTGGCACGTCCAGCGGGTCGAGCAGCTGCCCAACGGCGACCTGGACCCGGCCGGTCTGGCCCGTGCCCTTGAGGCCGCCAAGGCCGAGACCGAGCGCCCGTCGTTCATCGCGGCCCGCTCGATCATCGCCTGGCCGGCCCCCAACGCCCAGAACACCGAGGCCGCGCACGGCTCGGCGCTGGGCGACGAGGAGGTCGCGGCCACCAAGCGCGTCCTGGGCTTCGACCCGGAGCAGTCCTTCGAGGTCGCGGGCGAGGTGATCGCGCACACCCGCGCCGCCCTCGACCGCGGCCGCGACGCCAAGAAGGAGTGGGAGAAGTCGTTCGCCGCCTGGCGCACGGCCAACCCGGAGCGCGCCGCGGAGTTCGACCGGATCGCCGCGGGCGAGCTGCCCGAGGGCTGGGAGGACCACCTCCCGGTGTTCGAGACCGGCAAGTCCGTCGCCACCCGTGCCGCGTCCGGCAAGGTGCTGCACGCGCTCGGCGCGGTGATCCCGGAGCTGTGGGGCGGCTCGGCCGACCTGGCCGGTTCGAACAACACCACGATCGACAAGACGTCGTCGTTCCTCCCGGCGGGCAACCCGCTGCCGGAGGCCGACCCCTACGGCCGCACGATCCACTTCGGTATCCGCGAGCACTCCATGGCCGCGGAGATGAACGGCATCGCGCTGCACGGCAACACCCGCATCTACGGCGGCACCTTCCTGGTGTTCTCCGACTACATGCGCAACGCCGTCCGGCTGTCGGCCCTGATGCACCTGCCGGTGACGTACGTGTGGACGCACGACTCCGTCGGCCTGGGTGAGGACGGCCCGACCCACCAGCCCGTCGAGCACCTGGCCTCGCTGCGCGCCATCCCGGGTCTGAACATCGTCCGCCCGGCCGACGCCAACGAGACCGCCATCGCCTGGCGCGAGATCCTCAAGCGCTACACGAAGGAGTTCGGCGTCGGTGCCCCGCACGGCCTCGCGCTGACCCGTCAGGGCGTGCCGACGTACCCGGCCAACGAGGACGCGGCCAAGGGCGGTTACGTCCTGTTCGAGGCCGCCGGCGCCGACGGGCAGTCCGCCGCGCCGCAGGTCGTGCTGATCGGCACCGGCTCCGAGGTCCAGCTCGCTGTCGAGGCGCGCGAGCAGCTGCAGGCCGCGGGCGTGCCCACCCGCGTGGTGTCGATGCCGTCGGTCGAGTGGTTCGACCAGCAGGACAAGGCCTACCGCGAGAGCGTGCTGCCCCCGTCCGTCAAGGCCCGGGTCGCCGTCGAAGCCGGCATCGGCCTGACCTGGCACCGCTTCGTCGGTGACGCCGGACGCATCGTGTCGCTGGAGCACTTCGGCGCCTCGGCCGACGGCAAGGTGCTGTTCCGCGAGTTCGGCTTCACCGCCGACGCGGTGGCCGCCGCCGCCCGCGACTCCCTGGCCGCGGCCTCGGAGCTCGAAGCCGCCGCGCGCTGACGCCCGTACACAACCAGTAGGAGATGCAGAACCCATGACAGACGCACTCAAGCGCCTCTCCGACGAAGGCGTCGCGATCTGGCTGGACGACCTGTCGCGCAAGCGCATCACGTCCGGCAACCTCGCGGAGCTGATCGACCAGCAGCACGTCGTCGGCGTCACGACGAACCCGTCGATCTTCCAGAAGGCGATCTCCTCGGGTGACGGCTACGAGCAGCAGGTCAAGGACCTCGCGGCCCGTAAGGTCACCGTCGACGAGGCGATCCGCATGATCACGACGGCGGACGTCCGGGACGCCGCCGACATCCTGCGGCCGGTCTTCGACGCCACCGGCGGCCAGGACGGCCGGGTCTCCATCGAGGTCGACCCGCGCCTGGCGCACCACACCGTGGCGACCATCGCCGAGGCCAAGCAGCTGGCGTGGCTGGTGGACCGCCCGAACACGCTGATCAAGATCCCGGCCACCAAGGCGGGCCTGCCGGCGATCACCGAGGTCATCGGCCTGGGCATCAGCGTCAACGTCACGCTGATCTTCTCGCTGGAGCGCTACCGCGAGGTCATGGACGCCTACCTCGCCGGTCTGGAGAAGGCCAAGGCCGCGGGCCTGGACCTGTCCCTGATCCGCTCGGTGGCGTCGTTCTTCGTGTCCCGTGTGGACACCGAGATCGACAAGCGGCTGGACAAGCAGGGCACGCAGGAGGCCAAGGCCCTCAAGGGCAAGGCCGCGCTGGCCAACGCCCGCCTGGCCTACCAGGCGTACGAGGAGGTCTTCGCCTCGGACCGCTGGGCCGCCCTGGACAAGGCCGGCGCCAACAAGCAGCGTCCGCTGTGGGCCTCGACCGGCGTCAAGGACCCGGACTACAAGGACACGCTGTACGTCGACGAGCTGGTCGCCCCGGGCACGGTCAACACCATGCCGGAGGCCACGCTGGAGGCCACCGCCGCCCGCGGTGAGATCACCGGCGACACCGTGCGCGGCACGTACGCGGCCGCCCGCGCCGACCTCGACGCGCTCGCCGGGCTCGGCATCTCGTACGACGACGTCGTCCAGCTCCTGGAGGACGAGGGCGTGGAGAAGTTCGAGGCAGCCTGGAACGACCTGCTCAAGTCGACCGAGGCGGAGCTCAAGCGCCTCGCTCCCTCGGAGGGCTGATCTCCTTTGTCTGGTTCACACGGAGCCAACCCGCTTCGTGACGCCGCGGACCGACGGCTCCCGCGTATCGCGGGGCCGTCGGGCCTGGTCATCTTCGGCGTCACGGGCGATTTGTCCCGTAAGAAGCTGATGCCTGCCGTCTACGACCTGGCCAACCGCGGACTGCTCCCGCCGGGTTTCTCGCTCATCGGGTTCGCCCGCCGGGAGTGGGAGAACGAGGACTTCGCGCAAGAGGTGTACACGGCGGTCAAGGAGCATGCGCGTACGCCGTTCCGTGAGGAGGTCTGGCAGCAGCTCAACCAGGGCATGCGCTTCGTCCAGGGCGACTTCGACGACGACGAGGCCTTCGAGACGCTCAAGGAGACCATCAACGAGCTCGACAAGGCGCAGGGCACGGGCGGCAACTTCGCCTTCTACCTGTCCGTCCCGCCGAAGTTCTTCCCCCAGGTCGTCCAGCAGCTCAAGAAGCACGGACTGGCCGACCAGAAGGAGGACTCCTGGCGGCGCGCCGTCATCGAGAAGCCCTTCGGGCACGACCTGGAGAGCGCTCAGGAGCTCAACCGGATCGTCCACGAGGTCTTCCCGCCCAACGAGGTCTTCCGGATCGACCACTACCTGGGCAAGGAGACGGTCCAGAACATCCTGGCGCTGCGGTTCGCCAACACGATGTTCGAGCCGCTGTGGAACCGCGGCTATGTCGACCACGTCCAGATCACGATGGCCGAGGACATCGGCATCGGCGGCCGGGCCGGCTACTACGACGGCATCGGCGCCGCCCGTGACGTCATCCAGAACCACCTCCTCCAACTGCTCGCGCTGACCGCGATGGAGGAGCCCGCCTCCTTCGACGCGGACGCGCTGGTCGCCGAGAAGACCAAGGTGCTGGGCGCGGTCCGGCTCCCCAAGGACCTCGGCAAGGAGACCGTGCGGGCGCAGTACGCGGAGGGCTGGCAGGGCGGCGAGAAGGCCGTCGGCTACCTCCAGGAAGAGGGCATCGACCCCAAGTCGAAGACCGACACCTACGCCGCGATCAAGCTGTCGATCGACAACCGGCGCTGGGCGGGCGTCCCCTTCTACCTGCGCACCGGCAAGCGGCTGGGCCGCCGGGTCACCGAGATCGCGGTGGTCTTCCAGCGCGCCCCGCACTCCCCCTTCGACCACACCGCCACCGAGGAGCTGGGGCAGAACGCCCTGGTCATCCGGGTGCAGCCGGACGAGGGCGTGACCGTGCGGTTCGGCTCCAAGGTGCCGGGCACCTCGATGGAGGTGCGCGACGTCTCGATGGACTTCGCGTACGGCGAGTCCTTCACGGAGTCCAGCCCCGAGGCCTACGAACGGCTGATCCTCGATGTGCTGCTGGGCGACGCCAACCTCTTCCCGCGGCTGGAGGAGGTCGAGCAGTCCTGGCGGATCCTCGACCCGATCGAGGAGTACTGGGACAGGCACGGCAAGCCCGCGCAGTACCCGGCGGGCACCTGGGGCCCCATCGAGGCGGACGAAATGCTCGCACGAGACGGACGGAGCTGGCGTCGGCCATGAAGATCGATCTGACGGAAACCACGGCCAGCAAGATCAACAAGGCGTTGGTCGAGGGCCGTCGCGCGGTCGGCACCCCTGCCATCGGCATGGTGCTCACCCTCGTCATCGTCACCGACGAGGAGAACGCCTACGACGCCCTCAAGGCGGCCAACGAGGCGTCCCGGGAGCACCCCTCGCGCACCCTCGTCGTCATCAAGCGGGTCAGCCGGTCGCCGCGCGACCGCGCCAAGGCCCGCCTGGACGCCGAGGTGCGGGTCGGCACGGACGCCGGCACCGGCGAGACGGTGGTGCTGCGGCTCTACGGCGAGGCGATCGACCACGCCCAGTCCGTGGTGCTGCCGCTGCTGCTGCCGGACGCCCCGGTGGTGGTCTGGTGGGCGGTCAACGCCCCGCTGGACCCCGCCAAGGACCCGCTCGGTGCGCTGGCCCAGCGCCGGGTCACCGACGCCTACGCCTCCGAGCAGCCGGTCGGCGAGCTGACCGCCCGCGCGCAGACGTACACCCCGGGCGACACGGATCTGTCCTGGACCCGGATCACCCCCTGGCGTTCGATGCTGGCGGCGGCGCTCGACCAGGCCCCGTGCACGGTCACCTCGGCCGAGGTGGAGGGCGAGGAGTTCAACCCCAGCTGCGAGCTGCTCGCCATGTGGCTGGCCAGCAGGCTGAACGTCCCGGTCACCCGCAAGGTGTCGGCCGGCCCCGGGCTCACGGCCGTACGGCTGGAGTCCAGCAGCGGCTCGATCGTGCTGGGCCGCCCGGACGGCTCGCTGGCCACGCTCTCCATGCCCAACCAGCCGGACCGTGCGGTGGCGCTCAAGCGGCGGGACACCGCGGAGCTGCTCGCCGAGGAGCTGCGCCGGCTCGACCCGGACGACATCTACGCCGGCGCGCTGAAGTTCGGTGTGGAGCGGCTCGGCGGCGTGGCGGACGCGCAGCCCGCGGCCACGGACCCGGCACCGGCCGCCGAGGACGCCCAGGACCGGCCCGCGGCGAAGAAGGCGAGCGCCAAGCCCGCCAAGAAGGCGGCCGCCAAGTGAGTGCTCCGCAGGTCGTCGTCCACCGCGACAAGGAACTGATGGCCAAGGCCGCGGCGGCCCGGCTGATCACGAAGATCGTGGACGCCCAGGCCACCCGCGGCGTCGCCTCCGTCGTCCTGACCGGCGGGCGCAACGGCAACGGGCTGCTCGCGGCCCTCGCCGAGGCGCCCGCCCGGGACGCGGTGGACTGGTCGCGGCTCAGCCTGTGGTGGGGGGACGAGCGGCTGCTGCCGGACGGCGATCCCGAGCGCAACCACACCCAGGCCCGCGAGGTGCTGCTGGACAGCGTCCCGCTGGACCCGGCCCGGGTGCATCCGATGCCCGCTTCCGACGGCCCGTACGGCAACGACGCCGACGCCGCCGCCGAGGCGTACGCGGCCGAACTCGCCGCCGCGGCGGCCCATGAGACCGCCTCACCGCCGGCCGGCGCGGGCGGCGGCCCGGTGCCGGTCTTCGATGTGCTGCTGCTGGGCGTCGGCCCCGACACCCATGTCGCCTCGCTCTTCCCCGAGCTGCCCGGCGTACGGGAGACGGAGCGGACGGTGGTCGGGGTGCACGGCGCGCCGAAGCCGCCGCCCACCCGGGTCTCGCTCACCCTGCCCGCGATCCGCACGGCGCGGGAGGTCTGGCTGCTGGCGGCCGGCGAGGACAAGGCGAACGCCGTGGCCATGGCGCTCTCCGGCGCGGGCGAGGTGCAGGCCCCGGCGGCCGGCGCCCGCGGCCGCAGCCGGACCCTGTGGCTCCTGGACGAGGCGGCGGCGACCCGGCTGCCGCGCGGGCTCTACCCGCCGGCCTCGGCCTGAGCGTTCCCCGGCGGACAACGCCGAAGGCCCCGCACCCTTTCCGGTGCGGGGCCTTCGGCGTCACTGCGCCGGATCCGGGATCAACGCCCGCGCAGCTCCCGGTACTTGGCGACCAGGCCGGCCGTCGAGGCGTCCAGGCCCGGCACCTGCGCGCCGTCGGTCAGGGCCGGTTCGACCCGCTTGGCGAGGACCTTGCCGAGCTCCACGCCCCACTGGTCGAAGGAGTCGATGTGCCACACCGCGCCCTGCACGAACACCTTGTGCTCGTAGAGCGCGATCAGCTGGCCCAGCACGGACGGGCTGAGCTCCTTGGCCAGGATCGTGGTGGTGGGGCGGTTGCCCTGGAACGTCTTGTGCGGCACCAGTTCCTCGGCGACCCCCTCGGCGCGCACCTCGTCCGGCGTCTTGCCGAACGCCAGCGCCTGGCCCTGGGCGAAGAGGTTGGCCATCAGGAGGTCGTGCTGGGCGACCAGGCCCGGCTGCAGATCACCGACCGGCTCCGCGAAGCCGAGGAGGTCGGCCGGGATCATCTTCGTGCCCTGGTGGAGCAGCTGGTAGTAGGCGTGCTGGCCGTTCGTGCCGGGCGTGCCCCAGACGACGGGGCCGGTCTGCCAGCCGACCCGGTTGCCGTCGAGGTCGACGGACTTGCCGTTGGACTCCATGTCCAGCTGCTGCAGATAGGCGGTGAACTTGGAGAGGTAGTGGCTGTAGGGCAGCACGGCATGCGACTGGGCGTCGAAGAAGTTGCCGTACCAGATGCCGAGCAGGCCCAGCAGCAGCGGAGCGTTCTCCTCCGGCGGGGCCGAGCGGAAGTGCTCGTCGACGAGGTGGAAGCCGGCCAGCATCTCGCGGAAGTGTTCCTTGCCGATGGCGATCATCAGCGAGAGGCCGATCGCGGAGTCGTACGAGTAGCGACCGCCGACCCAGTCCCAGAACTCGAACATGTTGTCCGTGTTGATGCCGAACTCCGCCACCTTCTCGGCGTTGGTCGACAGCGCCACGAAGTGCTTGGCGACGGCGTCGGTGCCGGCCTTCAGACCGGTCAGCAGCCAGTCGCGGGCCGAGGTGGCGTTCGTGATCGTCTCGATGGTGGTGAAGGTCTTCGAGGCGATGATGAACAGCGTCTCGGCCGGGTCCAGATCGCGCACCGCCTCGTGCAGATCGGCGCCGTCCACGTTGGAGACGAAGCGGAACTGCATGTCCCGGTGGGTGAAGGCGCGCAGCGCCTCGTACGCCATCGCCGGGCCCAGGTCCGAGCCGCCGATGCCGATGTTGACGACGGTCTTGATGCGCTTGCCGGTGTGGCCCTTCCAGTCGCCCGAGCGGACCCGGTCGGAGAAGGTGCCCATCTTCGTCAGGACGGACTGCACGCCGGGCACGACGTTCTCGCCGTCGCTCTTGATGACCGCCGAGCCGGGCGCGCGCAGCGCGGTGTGCAGCACGGAGCGCCGCTCGGTGATGTTGATCTTGTCGCCGCGGAACATCGCGTCCCGCCGCGCGGCCACGCCCCTGGCCGCGGCGAGGTCGCGCAGCAGCCGCAGCGTCTCGTCGGTGACCAGGTGCTTGGAGTAGTCCAGGTGCAGATCGCCGACCTGGAGGGTGTAGCGCTCGGCGCGCGCCGGATCCTGCTCGAACAGCTCGCGCAGATGCACCTCCCCCAGCTGCTCACGGTGCTTGCTCAGCGCGGTCCACTCAGGCATCTGGTCGAGCCTGCTGCGGCCTTCTGCGTTCATCTGGGACATCAGCCTTCTTCATCTCGTACCGGCCCCGCCAACTCCCAACCTAATTGATCAGCACTCCGTATGAGGCATCTGTCCGCCGCCGGACGAGGCGCTGTCGGGCGTCTGAAGAACAGGTATCCACGCGACCGCGCCCAGCCCCAGCAGCGCGGCGGCCCACAGCGCCGGGGAGTTGGGACCGTACGCGGACGCGACCGCGCCGCCGAGCAGCGCACCGAGCGGCACCCCGCCGATGGAGACCGTACGGAACGCGGCGCTGATCCTGCCGAGCATCGCGGGCGGGCTGCGCTGCTGGACGATCGTGGCCTCCAGGACGTTCCAGACCATCCCGGCGAAGCCGAACAGGCCCAGGAACACTGCCGCGGCCCACAGCACCCGCACCGTCCCGAAGGCCGTGAGCACCAGGGCCTGGACCACTCCGGCGATGAGCAGGGCGCGGCACGTGCCACCGGCCACGGCGAGGGTCCGCCGGGCGAACAGCCCGCCCAGCACCATGCCGATGCCGTACCCGGTCGTGACGACGACGTACCCGACGTCCCCGGCGCCCAGCCAGCCCTTGACGATCACCACAAGGGTCGCGATCAGCGCGCCGATACCGATATTGCCCAGCGCCCCCGCCAGGCAGCAGGCGCGCCGCACCTTCTCGCGCCACAACGCCCGTAGCCCGTCGGAGATTTCCCGCCGGAGCCCCGCGCACCACGGAGGACCACGGTGACAGGCGCGGGAACGCCGCCGGCCCGGCCGGAGGGCGGTGTCCCCTCCGGCCGGGCCGGGCGGTATGCGTGCGGGTCCGTCAGATCTCGCCGCGGAGCTTGGCGAGCGCCTCCGCGAGGATCGCCTCGCCGTCGGCGTCACTGCGGCGCTCCCGGACATAGGCGAGGTGGGTCTTGTAGGGCTCGGTGCGCGGCGGGTCCGGCGGGCTGTCCCGGTCCTTGCCGGCCGGGAAACCACAGCGCGGGCAGTCCCAGGTCTCCGGAACCTGCGCATCGCCGGCGAAGCTGGGCTGTGTCTCGTGCCCGTTGGAGCACCAGAAGGAGATGCGGATGCGCGGCGCGGACTCACCGCGCTCGGCCTCCCCCATCGGCCCCGCCCCGACCCGACTTCCTCGGATCGCGTTGCCACTTGCCACGGTCGTAACTCCCTGCGTAATGGTGCTGCCACGCCTTCACAGCAGCTGCGCTGCGGAACGCCCCAGTCTACGTAAGGCCCAACGCGCGTCCAGTGACCGGAGTTACCCGTCCTAGGACGCCGCCTCATGATAGGCCGCGCCTCCGACGGTATGTCAGCTGCCGAGCTTCATCAGGACACCCAGAACGACAATGCAGGCGAACCACAGCAGACCGACCACGATGGTGATGCGGTCCAGGTTGCGCTCGGCGACAGAGGAGCCACCGACCGAGGACTGCATACCGCCACCGAACATGTCGGACAGACCGCCGCCCTTCCCCTTGTGCATGAGCACCAGCATCATCATCAGCAGGCTGAAGACGATGAGGGCGATCGAGAACCCGATGACCACGGCTGGACCAACTCTCTAGGACTGACGGACGGACGTACGGATCAAGACGTCTGGATCAAGACCCGTGGGACAAGTACTGCGGGGCCGGGACGGCGCGGTTGCACCGGTCCCGGCCCCGACAGGGTACGACGAGGGCTCGCCCTCGTCATAGCTGCTACTGGTCGCGGAAACGGACGATCTTCACAAACTCGTCCGCGTCCAGCGCCGCACCGCCGATCAGCGCGCCGTCGACGTCGGGCTGCGCCATGATCGCCGCGACGTTGCCGGACTTGACCGAGCCGCCGTACTGGATGCGGACCTTGTCGGCCAGCTCCTGGCTGTAGAGCTCGGCGAGGCGGCCGCGGATCGCACCGCAGACCTCCTGCGCGTCCTCGGGGGTGGCGACCTCGCCGGTGCCGATCGCCCACACCGGCTCGTAGGCGATCACGATGGTCTCGGCCTGCTCGGCCGGGATGTCCTTCAGGCCGCCGTCGACCTGGGCGAGGGTGTGCGCGACCTGGTTGCCGGCCTTGCGGACGTCCAGGCCCTCGCCCACGCACAGGATCGGGGTGAGGCCGTGCTTGAAGGCGGCCTTGACCTTGGCGTTGCAGATCTCTTCGTTCTCGCCGTGGTACTGGCGGCGCTCGCTGTGGCCGACGGCCACGAACGCGCACTTGAGCTTGGCGAGCATCGCGCCGGAGATCTCACCGGTGTAGGCACCGGAGTCGTGCGCCGAGAGGTCCTGGGCGCCGTACTTGATCTTGAGCTTGTCGCCGTCGACCAGCGTCTGCACCGAGCGCAGGTCGGTGAAGGGCGGCAGGACAGCGACCTCTACGGCGTCGAAGTCCTTGTCGGTGAGGGCGAAGGCGAGCTTCTGGACGTGTGCGATGGCCTCGAGGTGGTTGAGGTTCATCTTCCAGTTGCCCGCCATCAGCGGGGTACGTTCGGTCACGATTGTTCAGTCCTCCAGAGCGGCGAGGCCGGGGAGCGTCTTGCCTTCGAGGTATTCGAGGCTGGCGCCGCCGCCGGTCGAGATATGGCCGAAAGCATTCTCGTCGAAGCCCAGCAGACGGACCGCGGCGGCACTGTCACCGCCGCCGACGACGGTGAACGCCTCGGAGTCGAGCAGGCCCTGCGCGACGGCCTTGGTGCCGCCGGCGTAGTCGGGGTGCTCGAAGACGCCCATCGGGCCGTTCCAGAAGACGGTGCCCGCGTCGGCGAGCTTCGCGGCGTAGAGCTCGCGGGTCTTCGGGCCGATGTCCAGGCCCTCCTTGTCGGCCGGAATGGCGTCCGAGGCGACGATGTCCGGGTTGGCCGGGGCCTTGGTCTTCAGGTCCGGGAAATCGGCCGAAACCAGTACGTCGACGGGGAGGACGAACTCCACGCCGCGCTTCTCGGCCCGCGCCAGGTACTCCAGGCAGGCCGGGACCTGGTCCTCCTGGAGCAGCGAGATGCCCACCTCGTGGCCCTTGGCCTTGAGGAAGGTGTACGCCATGCCGCCGCCGACCAGGATGCGGTCCGCCTTCTCCACCAGCTGGTCGATGACCGCAAGCTTGTCGGAGACCTTGGCGCCGCCGAGCGCGACCACGTACGGGCGCTTGACGTCCTCGGTGAGCCTCTTCAGGACGCCGACCTCGGTGGCGATCAGGTCACCGGCGGCGTGCGGAAGGCGCTTGGGCAGGTCGTAGACGGAGGCGTGCTTGCGGTGCACGGCGCCGAAGCCGTCGCCGACGTACAGGTCCGCCAGGGCGGCGAGCTGGTCGGCGAAGGCGCCGCGCTCGGCGTCGTCCTTGCTGGTCTCGCCCGCGTTGAAGCGGAGGTTCTCCAGCACGGCCACCTGGCCGTCGGCCAGGCCCTCGGCCACGGACCGGGCGGACTCGCCGACCGTGTCGGTCGCGAACGCCACGTCCTGACCGAGGATTTCGCCCAGCCGCGCGGCCGCGGGGGCCAGCGAGAAGGCCGGGTCCGGGGCGCCCTTGGGACGGCCCAGGTGGGAGGCGACGATCACCTTGGCGCCGCGCTCGGCGAGCTTGGCGATCGTCGGGGCGACGGCGCGGATCCGGCCGTCGTCGGTGATGGTGGTGCCGTCCAGCGGCACGTTCAGGTCGGCGCGGACGAAGACCCGCTTGCCGGCTACCTGGAGGTCGTCGATCGTCTTCATGAGGAGTGACTCCATCACATGGGTCGGTCGGTCACGGAACGGGGCCCGTACGACGCTTCGTCGCGCCGTACGAGCCCCGTCCTCACATCTCGGTGCCTCGGGTGTCAGCCAGAGGTCAGAGCTGGCCGCCGACGAAGGTGGTCAGGTCCACCAGGCGGTTGGAGTAGCCCCACTCGTTGTCGTACCAGCCGACGACCTTGACCTGCTTGCCCTGAGCCATCGTCAGCTTCGAGTCGAAGGTGCAGGAGGCCGGGAAGTTCACGATGTCCGAGGAGACGATCGGGTCCTCGGTGTACTCGAGAATGCCCTTGAGCTGGCCCTCGGCCGCCTTCTGGAAGGCGGTGTTGATCTCGTCCTTGGTGACCTCGCGGTCGAGCTCCAGGACGAGGTCGGTGACCGAGCCGGTGGGGACGGGCACGCGCATGGCGATGCCGTCGAGCTTGCCCTTGAGCTGCGGCAGGACCAGGGCGGTGGCCTTGGCGGCACCGGTCGAGGTCGGGATGATGTTCTCCGCGGCGGCGCGGGCGCGGCGCAGGTCGCTGTGCGGGAAGTCCAGGATGCGCTGGTCGTTGGTGTAGGCGTGGACCGTGGTCATCAGGCCCTTGACGATGCCGAAGTTCTCGTCGAGCACCTTCGCCATCGGCGCCACACAGTTGGTGGTGCAGGAGGCGTTGGAGATGACGTGGTGCTTGGCCGCGTCGTACTTGTCGTTGTTGACGCCCATCACGATCGTGATGTCCTCGTCCTTGGCGGGCGCGGAGATCAGGACCTTCTTGGCGCCGGCCGCGAGGTGCTTCTCGGCGTCGGCCTTCTTGGTGAAGATGCCGGTCGACTCGATGACGATGTCGGCACCGAGCTCGGCCCAGGGGAGGTTCGCCGGGTCGCGCTCGGCCATCGTCTTGAAGGTCTGGTTGCCGACCGTGATGGTGTCGTCGGTGTGGCTGACGTCCTGCTTGAGGCGACCCAGAATGGTGTCGTACTTCAGCAGGTGGACCAGGGTGGCGTTGTCGGTCAGGTCGTTGACACCGACGATCTCGATGTCCGCACCCTGCTCCAGGAGCGCGCGGAAGTAGTTACGACCAATGCGGCCGAATCCGTTGATGCCTACGCGGATCGTCACGAACCGATCTCCTCGTTGGTACGGCGGTATATGCACCGCCGAGCTGTATGGGATGTCCCCGACCGCCTCCGACCCTACCCCCTGCACGAGACGTACGTGACATTGACATCGGCCACGAAAGATGCTCAAGTGAGCGCCCTTCGGCCCCTCTGACGCCTGTTCGTACGAGACCCCTCACCGCGTCCGCACACACCGGCGCCCCCGGCACCCGTTGCGGGCGCCAGGGGCGCGTACGGAGAAGGACCGGCTCCGCTTCAGCCGACCATGCCCTCGGCGAGTTCCTCGGTGAGGTTGGACTCGGTGCCCGGGATGCCGAGGTCCTGGGCGCGCTTGTCGGCCATCGCCAGGAGGCGCCGGATCCGGCCGGCGACGGCGTCCTTCGTCAACGGCGGGTCGGCGAGGGCGCCCAGCTCCTCCAACGAGGCCTGCTTGTGCTCCATGCGCAGCCGGCCGGCCGCCGCCAAGTGCTCGGGGACCTCCTCGCCGAGGATCTCCAGGGCGCGCTGGACCCGCGCGCCCGCGGCGACCGCGGCGCGCGCCGAGCGGCGGAGGTTGGCGTCGTCGAAGTTGGCGAGGCGGTTGGCGGTGGCGCGGACCTCGCGGCGCATCCGCCGCTCCTCCCACGCGAGCACCGACTCATGCGCGCCGAGCCGCGTCAGCAGGGCGCCGATCGCGTCACCGTCACGGACGACGACGCGGTCCACACCGCGCACCTCGCGGGCCTTGGCGCCGATCCCGAGCCGGCGGGCGGCGCCGACCAGCGCGAGCGCCGCCTCGGGGCCGGGGCAGGTGACCTCCAGGGAGGAGGAGCGGCCGGGTTCGGTGAGCGAGCCATGGGCGAGGAAGGCACCGCGCCACGCCGCCTCCGCATCGCAGGTCGCGCCGGAGACCACCTGCGGAGGCAGCCCGCGGATGGGGCGGCCGCGGCCGTCGACCAGGCCGGTCTGGCGGGCCAGCTGATCGCCGCCGGCCACCACCCTGACGACGTAGCGGCTGCCGCGCCGCAGGCCGCCGGGGGCCATCACCACCAGGTCGGAGCTGTGCCCGAAGATCTCCAGGATGTCCTTGCGCAGCCGCCGGGCGGCGATGCCCGTGTCCAGCTCCGCCTCGATCACAATGCGCCCGCTGACCAGGTGCAGTCCCCCCGCGAAGCGCAGGATCGACGAGACCTCCGACTTCCGGCAGCAGGTCCGGGTGACGGGGAGCCGGGAGATCTCATCCTTCACCGCAGCCGTCATCGCCATGGGCCGATCCTTCCATGCATCCGAAAAATACGGTCGTACGCGGCTGCCAGCAGCTCCGGGTCGTGCCGGTCGGGGGCTCCCCCGGCGTGCGACCGGGCGTCGTCTCCTTGTGCCGCGACCGCCGCCAGCTCGACCTCGCTGCCGACGAGCTGCTTGGCGGCAACCGTCAGACCTTCGATGTCGGGCACGGCGGCCCTGTCGGCCAGCACCACGTCGAAGGCGAGTTTAGGGGCGTGTCGGGCCAAAACCTCCAAATGACGCTGCGGGGAGAAGCCATCGGTTTCGCCCGGTTGCGGCGCGAGGTTGAGTGAGAGGACCTTCCGGGCCTTGGTCTCCTCCAGCGCCGCGCGCAGCTCCGGCACCAGCAGATGGGGGATCACCGAGGAGAACCACGAGCCGGGGCCGAGCACCACCCAGTCGGCGTCGCGCACCGCGGCGACCGCCTCGGGGACGGCCGGCGGGTCCTCGGGGACCACATGGACGGACTGCACCTCGCCGCGGGTGAGCGCGACGGTGGCCTGGCCGCGGACCGTGGAGACCTCGCCCGGGCGGGCCGGGTCGTGCCCCCTGACCTGGGCCTGGAGCTCCAGGGGCACCGCCGACATGGGCAGCACCCGGCCATGGGCGCCGAGCAGCCTGCCGACCAGGTCGAGCGCCTGGACATGGTCGCCGAGCTGCTCCCACAGCGCGACGATCAGCAGATTGCCGACGGCGTGGTCGTGCAGCTCGCCCTCGCTCTGGAAGCGGTGCTGGATGACCCGGGCCCAGGTCTGGCCCCAGTCGTCGTCCCCGCACAGCGCGGCCAGCGCCTTGCGCAGGTCGCCGGGCGGCAGCACGCCCAGCTCGTCGCGGAGCCGCCCGCTGGATCCGCCGTCGTCGGCGACCGTGACCACGGCCGTCAGATCCCCGGTGATGCGGCGCAGCGCGGCCAGCGAGGCGGACAGGCCCATGCCGCCGCCGAGCGCCACCACCTTGGGGGTGGCGCCCTTGGTCGTACGGACGCTGGGGACGAATCTGCGGACCCGGCGGAGCCGTGGTGTGCGCCCGCTCACTCGCGCCCCATGTCCCGGTGGACGACGACGGTTTCCACCCCTTCGGAGACCAGGCGGCGGGCCAGCTTCTCGGACATCGCGACGCTGCGGTGCTTGCCGCCCGTACAGCCCACGGCGATGGTCACATAGCGCTTGCCTTCGCGGCGGTAGCCCTCGGCGACGATCCGCAGCAGCTCGGCGTAGCCGTCCAGGAACTCCTTGGAGCCGGGCTGGCCGAAGACGTAGTCGGAGACCTCGTCGTTCAGGCCGGTGAAGGGGCGCAGCTCGGGGACCCAGTGCGGGTTGGGGATGAAGCGGCAGTCGATGACCATGTCGGCGTCGACCGGCAGGCCGTACTTGAAGCCGAAGGACATGACCGTGGCGCGCAGCTCGGGGACCTCCTCGCCGGCGAACTGGGCGTCCATCTTGGCGCGCAGCTCATGGACGTTGAGGCTGGAGGTGTCGATGACCAGGTCGGCGTCGCCGCGCAGCTCGCGCAGCAGATCGCGCTCGGCGGCGATGCCGTCGACGATGCGGCCGTCGCCCTGGAGCGGGTGCGGACGGCGCACCGACTCGAAGCGGCGCACCAGCGCCTCGTCGGAGGACTCCAGGAAGACGATGCGGCGCTTGACGTTCTGCGCGTCGAGGGTGGCCAGCGACTCCTTGAGGTTGGCGAAGAAGCGGCGGCCGCGGACGTCGACGACGACCGCGATCCGGGCGACGTTGCCCTGCGAGCGGGCGCCGAGCTCGACCATCGGCGCGATCAGCTCGGGCGGAATGTTGTCGACGACGAACCAGCCGAGGTCCTCCAGGCACTTCGCGGCCGTGCTGCGGCCGGCCCCGGACATACCGGAGATGATCACCAGCTCGGGGATCGCGGCGCTCTCTCCCTGGTCGGACTCGCCAATCGGTCCCGTACTCACCTGTGCACCGTCTCTCTCGGTTTCCTGCTCTTCGTGCGGAGTGCTCATCGTTCCTGCCCCCGTTCTGCCGACAACGCGGCCGGTGGGGCCCCGTCATCCTCAATGATCTCTCCTGTGGCGGTGTTCACCGCAGGAGCGGACGGTGCCGCCGCGGCCAGCGCCGCGGCGACCGTCTCCGCTGTCTTGCGGCCGACACCCGGAACCTCGCAGATCTCGTCGATCGTCGCGGCCCGCAGCTTCTTCAGCGAACCGAAGTGCTTGAGGAGTGCCTGCCGGCGGGTGTCGCCCAGGCCTGCGACGGCGTCGAGCGGCGAGGCCTTCAGCCGCTTGGTGCGCTTGCTGCGCTGGTAGGTGATGGCGAAGCGGTGTGCCTCGTCGCGGACGCGCTGGAGGAGGTAGAGGCCCTCGCTGCTGCGCGGCAGCACGACCGGGTCCTCGTCCTCGGGCAGCCAGACCTCTTCGAGGCGCTTGGCCAGGCCGCAGACGGCGACATCGTCGATGCCGAGCTCGTCCAGCGCCCGGCGGGCGGCCGCGACCTGCGGGGCGCCGCCGTCGACGACCACCAGCTGGGGAGGGTAGGCGAACCGCTTGGGGCGGCCGTCGTCGTCGACGGGGCCGCCGGCGGCGCGGTCCGGCTCCGCAAAGCCGTCGGCGTCCACCGGGGAAGCGGCGTCCACCAGGGCGTCGCCGTCCGGCTCCTCCGTCCACTCCCCCGACTTCTGCTTCTCCTGGAGGTAGCGCCTGAAGCGGCGGCCGATGACCTCGTGCATGGACCGGACATCGTCCTGGCCCTGGCCGTGCCAGACCTGTGTGTCGCCGACCCGGCCCTTGATCTGGAAGCGGCGGTACTCGCTCTTCCGGGCGAGACCGTCCTCAAAGACCACCATCGAGGCGACGACGTCCTCGCCCTGGAGGTGGGAGATGTCGAAGCACTCGATGCGCAGCGGCACCGAATCCAGGCCGAGCGCCTCGGCGATCTCCTCCAGCGCCCGGGAGCGGGTGGTCAGGTCGGAGGCGCGCTTGGTCTTGTGCAGGGCCAGGGCCTGCTGGGCGTTGCGGCCGACCGTGGCCATCAGGTCCTTCTTGTCGCCGCGCTGCGGGATGCGCAGCGAGACCTGGGACCCGCGGCGCTGGGAGAGCCACTGCGCCACCGGCTCGACGGGCTCGGGGAGCGCCGGGACCAGGACCTCCTTGGGGACGGCGTCGCCCTGCTCGTCGCCGTACAGCTGCTGGAGGGCGTGCTCGACGAGGTCACCGGTGGTGACGGCCTCGACCTTGTCGGTGACCCAGCCCCGCTGGCCGCGCACCCGTCCGCCGCGGACGTGGAAGATCTGGACGGCGGCCTCCAGCTCGTCCTCCGCGAGGGCGATCAGATCGGCGTCGGTGGCGTCGGCGAGCACCACGGCGCTCTTCTCCATGGCCCGCTTGAGGGCGCCTATGTCGTCCCGCAGCCGGGCCGCGCGCTCGTACTCCATCTCCTCGGCGGCGTCCTGCATCCGCCGCTCCAGGCGCCGGATGTAGGCGCCCGTACGGCCCGCCATGAAGTCGCAGAACTCGTCGGCGAGTTCGCGGTGCTCCTCGGCGGAGATCCGGCCGACGCAGGGGGCGGAGCACTTGCCGATGTAGCCGAGCAGGCAGGGGCGGCCGATCTGGGCGGAGCGCTTGAACACACCGGCGGAGCACGTACGCACCGGGAAGACGCGCAGCATCAGGTCGACGGTCTCGCGGATGGCCCAGGCATGGCCGTACGGGCCGAAGTAGCGCACGCCCTTCTTCTTGGCGCCGCGCATGACCTGGACGCGGGGGAACTCCTCGTTGAGGGTCACCGCGAGATACGGATAGCTCTTGTCGTCGCGGTACTTGACGTTGAAGCGGGGGTCGAACTCCTTGATCCAGCTGTATTCGAGCTGGAGCGCCTCGACCTCGGTGGTGACGACGGTCCACTCCACGGAGGCGGCGGTGGTGACCATCGTGCGCGTACGCGGATGGAGGCCGGCCAGGTCCTGGAAGTAGCTGGCCAGGCGCTGGCGCAGGCTCTTGGCCTTGCCCACGTAGATGACGCGGCCGTGTTCGTCGCGGAACTTATAGACCCCCGGCGAGTCGGGGATCTGTCCCGGCTTGGGTCGGTAGCTGCTGGGGTCTGCCATGCACACCACCCTACTGACCGCCACCGACAATCACGGTTTCCGGACCGCTCCCACATCGCTTCTCCGCCCCCTCCCCGGCGAGGGGAGGGGGCGGAGACCGACGTGGGAGGCGGCGCCGGGCCTCCGGGGAAGGTCAGTCGCTGCGCCGCCTGCGCACCGCCGCCGTGGCGGACAGTCCCAGGGCGAGCGCGGCGGCGACGGCCGCCACGGTCGTCGCGGCGGTCACCGGCAGACCGTCGTCCGCGAGCGCGGCCGCCTCGGCGGGCCGCTGGGCAGCGGCCTCCTCGGCCACGGGCCTGCGGGCCGCGGGCTCCCCGGCGGCCGGGGCGGCCTCGCCGTAGCCCCCGGCCTCGCCCCGCTTGTCGTACGCGGAGCCCGGGAGCTTGTCCCCGTACGCCTTCGCCACCCGCTCCCGGTAGGCCGCGACGGTGGTGCCGGACGCGCCGACGGCCTTGCGGGCGTCCGCGTCCAGCGGCTCGATGCGGTCGCCGCGCTGCAGGTACCAGGCGTCGATCTGCGGCTCGTGGAAGACGGTGCCGGCGGCGTCCCTGGCGGCCCCGGCCGCGGTGTAGCGGGTCTCGTCGTCGCCGCTGGCGATGTTGACGACCTTCCAGGCGCCGTCCCGGCGCACGGTCCATACGGAGGCCGTGCGGCCGTCGCCGGCGACGGCCTTGCTGGCGAGGAACTCCAGGCGCGCAACGGGGGCCTTGGCCTTGCCGCGGACGAAGTCCGGTGACAGGACGTAGACCGGCACGGTGCCGCCCTCGATGTGCGGGGCACTCTGCGCGCCACCGGGGGCGGCCGCCCGGCCGCCGCGCTTCCCGTCGGCGGCGAAGAAGCGGGCGAGGGTCTTAAGGGTCGCGGGGGCGGTGGCCTCCTGGCGGGCGGCGGCGACGCTCGCCCGGCCCGGCGCCTGGGGTTCGGGCACGGACGCGGCAAGCGCGGTGTGCGGGGCGAGGCCGGTCGCGGCGAGGGCGAGGGCGCCGGTGGCGACGGCGCGGACGACGGTGCGCTTCGTCATGGCCTCAGGCTCCTATCCGGTAGAGGGAGTGCGTCCAGGAGAAGGAGTTGCCGTCCACGTAGTAGTCGAAGTCGCCCCAGTTGTAGCGGTCGTTGGTGCGCCAGGGGTCGCCCCAGTAGACCCAGTTGCGGTCGGTGTCGTAGCCGTAGACGACGTGCATATGGCCGCCACCGGAGGACCACTGGATGCGGGTCTCTATCGGCCGGTTGGCGTTGATCTCGCTCTGGACGGTGCTGTAGCGGAGCCAACCGGACACATAGGAGCCGGAGTTGATGCCCATCCAGTCAAACGCGTTCTGCACATGGCCGAGGGTCGCCTGGTTGTTGGGGCAGCTGGTGCCCTGCTGGCGGTTGAACGCGGCGTTGCAGAACTGGTTCTGACTGTAGTTCCTGCCGAACCAGGCCGCGATGGTGTTGCCGGATGCGGCCCAGCACCAGTTGGACTGCTCCTGGGCCTGCATGGAGATGTTGAGGCGGTTGGCGGCGCGTGGCGCGACGGCCCGCGCCGAGCCGGCGCTGTCCGCCGCGGTGACGGCGTGCGCCCGGGGCGTGGGGGGCGCGGCCGCGGAGGCGGCCGTCCCGGGGAGCACGGTCAGTACGGCGGCCGTGACCACCGCTGCCGACAGCCATCTGCGGTGTGCACGGCGTGCACGAGGTGCACGGGTCATGGCGTTCCTCCCGACTGGGGGGTGAGGGGGAGAGGAGCGCATCCGGATGCTTGCGAAGGAGCATCAGGTGTTGTCGCAGGCAGGTCAACACGCTTCAATGCGAGATGACATGGGGGTGTGGACGGACGGGCCCGGATGTGAACGACCGGTGCCCGGCGTACTGCAGTGAACAGGCATGCAGAGCACGAGGCGTGCGATCCGGTTGTGAACGTTCACCCGCGCGCCGGAGGATTGAGGCAATGGCACAGAACGCTCCCCAGGTGACTCCGAGCACCCCCCAGTCCGCCGAGCTGGCACAGCTGCTGCGGACCGGCCCGTTCCACCTCGCTCTGCGCTCCGCGCTCACCGCCCGGGGTCTCGCCCTGACCCGCGTCCAGCACAAGCTCGCCCAGCGCGGCATCACCATCGGGGTGACCAGCCTGAGCTACTGGCAGCAGGGCGCCCGGCGGCCGCAGCGCCCCGAATCGCTGCGGGCGGTGCGCGCCCTGGAGGAGGTCCTGGACCTGCCCGCGCAGTCGCTGCACCGGCTGCTGGTCCCCGCCGGCGGCGCCCGCCCGGAGGCCGAGCGGCCGGCCGCCCGCTCGTACCGCTCCCTGGTGGTGCCCGCCGACGCACTGCAGCGGCTGTTCGCCGAGCTGGAGACCCCCGCGGACGGCGGGCTGCACACCGTCGGCCACCACGAACGGGTCCGCATCGGGCCCGAACGCCAGCTCATCGAGCGGGAGTCGCTGCAGGTGGTCCGCGCGCACCGGGACGGTGTGGACCGCTATATCGCCATTCATCGGGGCGAGTCGGGCTGCGACCCGTCCCGGGTGCGGGTGCAAGCCGGGGAGAACTGCCGGCTGGGCCGGGTGCGGGGGGACGCCGAGGCCGGGGTGGTCGTCGCCGAGCTGCTCTTCGACACCCGGCTGCGGGCCGGCGACACCCATGTCTTCGCCTACGCCTTCGAGGACGGCAGCGGCGGCCCGAGCGCCGAGTACGTGCGCGGCTTCAGCTTCGCCGGCGGGCAGTACGTCCTTCAGGTGCGCTTCGACGAGGCGGCGCTGCCGGTGCGCTGCCGCCGCTTCAGCCAGGCCACGGCGAGCGCCCCGCGCAGCGCCCAGCAGGAGCTGACGCTCAGCGGCCGGCACCACGCCGTACACCTCGTGGAGCAGGGGGTACGGCCCGGAATACTGGGCATCGGCTGGGATTGGGGATAAGGGCGGCATCGGGCGGACCCGGGGGGCGGGGCGGCGGGCTGCGTGCGCGGGTCAGCCCGCGATCAGCTTGCCGCCCTTCACCTTGACCGGGACCTCCTCCAGGGGGCGGGTCGCCGGCCCCTGGGCCACCTGGCCGGTGGCCGCCATGAAGCGGCTGCCGTGCAGCGGGCAGACGCCCTGCCCCTTCTCGATCTTGTTCAGGACCGCGCCCATGTGTGTGCACACCGTGCTGAAGCACGTGAACTCGCCCTTGGTGGGCTGCGCGACCAGCAGTCGCTGCTTCTCGTAGAGCTTGGCGCCGCCGACCGGGATCTCCGAGGCCGGGCCCAGCTCGACGGGCGCGTCCGAAGCCGGCCGGGTGCTGCGCTCCTGCCCTCCGGAGGAGCAGGCGGCGGCGCCGAAGCACGCGGCACCCGCGAGCGCGGCCCCACGCAGCACGGTCCGGCGGTCGGGGGTGGCACTCATCTCGCAGCTCCTGGTCAGTGGGCGTTCGGCCCCGACGATACCGGGGCGGTGCGCCCGCCGGGGCGGCGGTCCACCGGTGCGGGGCGAGGTGGACCCGCGGCCGGCGCCCGCCCGGAGCGGCGGGCCGGGACGGCGAGCGGGCGACCGGCCGGCCGCGTCCGCGGCGCCCGGGAGGCAGGCTGCGGGTAAACGCTTGCGTAAGCGTTTACGCTTGCGGGTCGAAGCTCGTAATGTGGCTTCGCGGGGTCGGGCCGTGCCGGGCGCGGCCCTGGGGCGCCACCGTGGTGCCCGCGCGGGGAGGAAGAGCCGGATGACGACGATGGTGGATGTGGCGCGGCGGGCGGGGGTCTCCGTCGCCACGGTCTCGCATGTGCTGAACGAGACCCGGCCGGTGCGCCCGGATACCCGGGCCGCGGTGCTCGGCGCCATCGAGGAGCTCGGCTACACCCACAACACCCTGGCCCGCTCGCTGGTGACCTCCCGCACCCGCTCGATCGGCCTCGCGGTCTCCGCGATCAGCAACCCGTACTTCACCGAGATCCTCCAGGGCGTGGAGGCCGGCGCGCTGGAGGCCGGCTACAGCCTGCTGATCGCCGATCCGCACGACGATCCGCTCCATGAGCGCAAGGTCGTCCAGCTGCTGCACGAGCGGCGGGTGGACGGCATGATCGTCGCGCCGTCCGCCGAGCCCGCGGAGATGGTCGGCTATCTGGCGCGTCGCGAGGTACCCACCGTCTTCCTGGACCGGCTGGTCGGCGACGAGCACGACCAGGTGTGCGCGGAGAGCACCGGTCCGGTGCGCCAACTGGTCGAGCACCTGGCTGACTTGGGGCACACCCGTATCGGTCTGGTGGCCGGGCTGCCCGGGCTGAGTACGACGACCGAGCGGGTCCAGGGCTACCGCGAGGGGCTGCGCGCCCGCGGCCTGCCCTTCGCGCCCGAGCTGCTCGCCGGCGGCAGTTCCGAGGCGGAGGGCGCCCACGACGCCACCCGCCGGCTGCTCGCCGCTCCGCAACCGCCCACCGCGATCGTCACCGCCAACAACGCGATGACCATCGGCGCGCTGCGGGCGCTCGGCGAGCTGGGCCTGGAGGTCCCCCGGGACATCGCGCTGGCCTGCTTCGACGACTTCTCCTGGGCGGACCTCTTCACGCCCCGGCTGACCGCGATCGCCCAGCCCAGCAAGGAGATCGGGGCCGCGGCGGTCCGGCTGCTGCTGGAGCGCCTGGAGCAGCCGGACCGCCCGCCGCGCACGCTCCGCCTCCCCTGCGCCTTTGTGCACCGCACCTCGTGCGGCTGCGCCGAACCCGCCACGGCCGCTCCCCCGGCCGCACCCCCGGTCGCCCAGGAAAGGAACCACACCCCGTGATCGTCGTCGCCGGAGAGGCCCTGATCGACCTCGTCCCCAGCCAGCAGGAGCCCTCCCTGGACGGCCAGTTGCCGACGCTGCTGCCGCGGCGCGGCGGCGGGCCGTACAACACCGCGGTCGCGCTGGGGCGGCTGGGCTCGCCCACCGCGTTCTGCTCCCGGGTCTCCACCGACACCTTCGGCGAGGCGCTGCTGCACGGGCTGCGCAGCGCCGGGGCGGACACCTCGCTGGTGCAGCGCGGCACGGAGCCGACCACCCTCGCCGTGGCGGACATCAGCCCGGACGGCTCGGCGGGCTACGGGTTCTACGCCGACGGCACCGCCGACCGGCTCTTCACCCTGCCGCCGGCGCTGCCCGGCGCGGTCCGCGCGCTCTCGCTGGGCACCTGCTCGCTGGTCCTGGAACCGGGCGCGAGCGCATATGAGTCGCTGCTGCGCCGGGAGGCGCGGCGGGGGGTCTTCACCGCGCTCGACCCCAACATCCGGCCCGGGCTGATCCCCGACCCGGACGCCTACCGGGCCCGCTTCCGCTCCTGGCTCCCGGATCTCGCGCTGCTGAAGCTGTCGGTGGAGGACGCGCTGTGGCTGGCGGGGCACGGGGCGGCGGGCGGCCCCGGCACCACGGACGGCCTGGGCGGCGGTACGGACGGGAGCTGGGCGGCGGTCACGGCGGCGGCCCGTGAATGGCTGGCCGCAGGACCCGCCGCGATCGTGCTCACCCGGGGCGGGGACGGGCTGACGGCGCTGGTCCGGGGCGGCGAGGAAGTCACCGTCCCCGGCGAGCGGGTCGCCGTCGTCGACACCATCGGCGCCGGCGATACGGTCAACGCCGCCCTGCTGCACCGCCTCGACGTCCATGGCGCCCTGTCGTACGCCGCAGTCGCCGCCCTGAGCGACGACGCCTGGCGGGACATTCTCCGCTTCGCCGCCAGGGCGGCCGCGATCACCTGCTCCCGGGCGGGGGCGGAACCCCCGTTCGCGGCGGAGCTGGTGGCGTAGGACGCCGCGGGGCCCGGAGCGGACGAGGAGGGGCACAGCCGGGCTGCGCCCCTCCCCTACGCCCTGACGGGGTCAGGAAGTCGCCCGCCGGGCCCGCGTCGTCGTCTTCTTGGCCGCGGTCTTCTTCGCCGCGGCCTTCTTGGCGGCCGGCTTCTTCGCCGACGCGGAGTTCTTCGCCGGGCCGGGGTTCTTCGCCGAGCCCGCCACCGTCGTCGCGGCATCGCTCACACGGTCGCCGAGGATCTCCCGGAGGAACTTGCCGGTGTGGCTGGCCGGGATCGACGCGATCTCCTCCGGGGTGCCTTCGGCGACGACCAGTCCGCCGCCGTTGCCGCCCTCGGGGCCCATGTCGATGACCCAGTCCGCCGTCTTGATCACATCGAGGTTGTGCTCGATGACGATCACCGTGTTGCCCTTGTCGACCAGCCCGGCCAGCACATTGATCAGCTTGCTGATGTCATCGAAGTGCAGACCGGTGGTCGGCTCGTCGAGGACGTAGACCGTGCTGCCCGTCGAGCGCTTCTGGAGCTCGCTGGCCAGCTTGACGCGCTGGGCCTCTCCACCGGAGAGCGTCGGCGCGGACTGACCGAGCCGTACGTAGCCGAGGCCGACCTCGTTGAGCGTCTTGAGATGCCGGGCGATGGTCGGCACCGCCTCGAAGAAGCTCAGCGCCTCCTCGATGGGCATGTCCAGCACCTCGGCGATGGACTTGCCCTTGTAGTGGACCTCCAGCGTCTCGCGGTTGTAGCGGGCGCCGTGGCAGACCTCGCACGGCACATACACATCCGGCAGGAAGTTCATCTCGATCTTGATCGTGCCGTCGCCGGAGCAGTTCTCGCAGCGGCCGCCCTTGACGTTGAAGGAGAAGCGTCCCGGCAGATAGCCGCGGACCTTGGCCTCCATCGTCTCCGCGAAGAGCTTGCGGACATGATCGAAGACACCGGTGTAGGTGGCCGGGTTCGAGCGCGGGGTGCGGCCGATCGGCGACTGGTCGACATGGACGACCTTGTCCACCAGGTCGTCGCCGGCGACCCGGGTGTGCCGTCCCGGGACCGACCGCGCGCCGTTCAGCTCGCGCGCGAGGTGGGTGTAGAGGATGTCGTTGACCAGCGTCGACTTGCCGGAGCCGGACACACCGGTGACGGCGGAGAACACCCCGAGCGGGAACGAGACGTCGATGTCGCGGAGGTTGTTCTCCTTCGCGCCGTGGACCGTCAGCTGCCGCGAGGGGTCGGCGGGACGGCGGACGTCCGGTGTCGCGATGGCCTTCTTGCCGGACAGATACTGACCGGTGATCGACTCCTTGTTGGCCAGCAGCTGCTTCATCGGGCCGCTGTGCACGACCTTGCCGCCGTGCTCACCGGCGCCCGGGCCGATGTCCACGACCCAGTCGGCGACCTTGATGGTGTCCTCGTCGTGCTCGACGACGATCAGGGTGTTGCCCATGTCGCGCAGCCGCACCAGGGTTTCGATCAGCCGGTGGTTGTCCCGCTGGTGCAGACCGATCGACGGCTCGTCCAGGACGTAGAGCACGCCCACCAGACCGGAGCCGATCTGGGTGGCGAGGCGGATGCGCTGGGCCTCACCGCCGGAGAGGGTGCCGGCCGCGCGGTTCAGCGAGAGGTAGTCCAGGCCGACGTCCACCAGGAACTTCAGCCGTTCGTTGACCTCCTTGAGGACCCGCTCGGCGATCTTCTTCTGGCGGGCGTCGAGCTTCATGTCCCGCAGGAAGTCGGCGCAGTCGCTGATCGACATGGCCGCGACCTCGGCGATCGACTTCTCCTGGACCGTGACGGCGAGCACGATCGGCTTGAGCCGCGTCCCCTCACAGGTCGGGCAGGGCACCTCGCGCATATAGCCCTCGAAGCGCTCGCGGCTGGTGTCGCTCTCCGCCTCGGAGTGCCGCCGCTTGACGAACGGCACGGCGCCCTCGAAGGGGGTCGTGTAGGCCCGCTGGCGGCCGTACCGATTGCGGTAGCGCACCTCGATCTGGGTCTTGTGGCCGTGCAGCAGGGCCTTCTTGGCGCGGGCGGGAAGCCCGGCCCAGGGGATGTCCGTACGGAATCCCAGGGCATCGGCCAGCGCACCGACCAGGCGGCCGAAGTACTCCTTGGTGTGCCCGCCGGACCAGGGGTGGATGGCGCCCTCGTCGAGGGAGCGGTCCTCGTCGGGGACGATCAGCTCCGGGTCGACCTCCATGCGCGTACCGATACCGGTGCAGTCCGGGCAGGCGCCGAAGGGCGAGTTGAAGGAGAAGGAGCGGGGCTCCAGCTCCTCGAAGGACAGATCGTCATAGGCGCAGTACAGATGCTCCGAATACATCCGCTCGCGCTGCGGGTCGTCCGGCTCCAGATCGACGAAGTCGAGGATGACCATGCCGCCGGAGAGCCCGAGGGCGGTCTCGACGGAGTCGGTCAGCCGCCGCTTGGCGCTCTCCTTGACCGTGAGGCGGTCGACGACCACCTCGATGGTGTGCTTCTCCTGCTTCTTCAGCTTCGGCGGCTCGGAGAGCTGGATCGTCTCCCCGTCGACCCGCGCCCGGCTGTAGCCCTTGGTCTGGAGGTCGGAGAAGAGATCGACGAACTCGCCCTTGCGCTCGCGCACCAGGGGGGAGAGCACCTGGAAGCGGCTGCCCTCGGGCAGCTCCAGCACCTTGTCGACGATGGCCTGCGGCGACTGCCGGGCGATCGGGCGCCCGCACTCGGGGCAGTGCGGCTTGCCGATACGGGCGAAGAGCAGGCGGAGGTAGTCGTAGACCTCGGTGATCGTGCCGACCGTCGAGCGCGGGTTGCGCGAGGTCGACTTCTGGTCGATCGACACCGCGGGGGACAGGCCCTCGATGAAGTCCACATCGGGCTTGTCCATCTGCCCGAGGAACTGCCGGGCGTAGGAGGAGAGCGACTCGACATAGCGCCGCTGCCCCTCGGCGAAGATCGTGTCGAAGGCGAGCGAGGACTTGCCCGAACCGGAGAGCCCCGTGAAGACGATGAGGGAGTCGCGGGGGAGGTCGAGCGAGACGTTCTTGAGGTTGTGCTCGCGAGCGCCACGGACGATGAGACGGTCGGCCACGCCGGTCGGCACCTTTCTTGGAGAGGGGCGGGAGCCGCGGCTCTGCGTCCGCCGCTCGGTGAGTGAGCAGAGGCGGCGGAGCGGAGCGGAGCCCCCGCCCCAGGGTATGGGGCCCGCCGCGGCACTGTCTTTGGGATGCCATACACGAGCCTATAGCACGCGCATTCGATTTACGGGGCCCGCAAGCCCTCTTCACCCAAACGTGTGGCGGCCCCACAACCTTCCCGCCCGGCCACACGCCCGTACGCTGCGGAAATCCGCCGCCCCCGGCAACTCAGCCGTTTCCCGGCAGGGCCCGCTCCAGCGCATCGAACGTCCGCCGCAGCACCTCCGCCTGCCCCACGGCCACCTCGTCCGCCGGGTCACCGCCGAGCTGCCGGCCCGCGGCCCCGGCGTACGCCGCCCGGATCCCGGCGATGATCAGCGCCGCGGCCAGCCGGGAGTCGGAGTCCGGCCGCCCGGCCTCGCCTCCCGCGGCCTCGGCCAGCAGCCCGGCGAGCGTGTCCTCCATCTCCTCGACCGCCTCACGGCCCCGCGCCCGCAGCGCGGGCGAGTCCAGCACCGTGCGCCAGAAGTGCTCGTACCCCTCCCCCACCCCGCCGAGCGGATGCCGCTGCTCCAGCAGCTCGAAGGCGAGGCGGCGCAGCGCGGCCAGCGGCGTCTCGTCCGCGCCGCGGTCCCGGACGGCACGGGTGAGCAGCTCCCGCGCCTCGGGGATCCGGTCGAGGAAGAGGTCCTCCTTGCGCGGGAAGTAATTGAAGACGGTCATCGTGGACACCTCGGCGGCACGGGCCACCTCGGCGACGGTGACGTTGTCGAAGCCGCGCCGGATGAACAGCAGGGTCGCCTCGCCGGAGATCCGCTGCCGGGTGCGCAGCTTCTTGCGCTCGCGCAGCGTCAGCCGCCCGTCTTCCTCGCCGAAGCCGGTCTCCGCCTCCCGGCCGGCGATCCGCTCGCCACCGGACGCCCCCGCGGCGCCGTGCCGCCGCTCCTCACGCTCATCCACCATGCCCGGAATCCTAGGCCGCCCCTTCACAAATTTTGTAGTCACAAAAACTTTTTAGTGACTACACTCTCGCCGCATGAGGCATGACGCAGACGTAGTAGTGGCAGGGGGCGGCCCGGTGGGGCTGTTGCTCGCCTGCGAACTGGCACTGGCGGACGTCCGGGTCGTCGTCCTGGAGCGGCTGACCGAGGTGGACACGACGATCAAGGCGGGGGCGATCAACTCCCCCAGCGCGGAGGCCTTCTACCGGCGCGGGATGCTGCCCGGCCTGGCCGAGGCGCAGCGCGCCACGCTGGAGAGGTTCAGCTCGTTCCTGCGGCAGCGGCAGACCGCGGGCGCGTCCGGGGTGCAGCGGCCGCCGAAGTTCGCCGGGCACTTCGCCGGGATCATGCTGCGCGGTGATCTGCTGGACGAGTCCGACCCGGACTTCGAGGGCCCCGGCCCGGCCGCCGAGGTCGGCCTCGTACCCCAGGAGGCGCTGGAACGGCTGCTCGCCGCCCGCGCCGCCGAGCTGGGCGTCGACCTGCGCCGCGGGGTGACGCTGACCGGCTTCGACGCCGACGACGACGGGGTCCGCGTCGGCACGTCCGACGGGTCGCTGCGGACCGGCTGGCTGGTGGGGTGCGACGGCGGGCGCAGTACGGTCCGCCGGCTCGCCGGCTTCCCGTTCCCGGGGACGGACCCCGAGATCACCGGCCATCAGGCCATCGTGGAGATGACCGGCGCCGAGAAGCTGGGAGCCGGCTGGAACTGGACCGCGACCGGGACGTACTCGCACGGCCCGGTACCCGGCCGGATCCTCACCGTGGAGTTCGACGGGCCGCCCGCGGACCGCGAAGCGCCCGTTACCGCCGAGGAGTTGGAGACGTCCCTGCGCAACGTCTCCGGCGTCGAGGGCGTCAAGGTGCACAAGGTGCTCTCGGCGACCCGGTTCACGGACAACGCCCGTCAGGTGCCCGACTACCGGGCGGGGCGGGTGCTGCTGGCCGGTGACGCGGCGCATGTGCACTCACCGTTCGGCGGCCAGGGACTGAACCTCGGTATCGGGGACGCGATGAACCTGGGCTGGAAGCTGGCCGCAACGGTGCACGGCTGGGCACCGGAGGGGCTGCTCGACACCTACACCGCGGAGCGGCACCCGATAGGCGCCTGGGTGCTGGAGTGGACCCGGGCCCAAGTGGCGCTGATGCGACCGGAGTCGCACACCCGGGCGCTGCGCACGGTGCTCGCCGAGCTGACCGGAACCGTCGACGCCACCACCTTCTTCGCCAAGAAGATCTCCGGCGTCTGGCAGCGCTACGACCTGCCGGGCGACCATCCGCTCACCGGTCGCAGCGCCCCGGACCTGGAGCTCTCCGACGGCAGCCGGCTCGCGGACCATCTGCGCGGCGGGCAGGGTCTGTTGCTCGATCTCACCGATGACGCCGCTCTGCGCGCCCGCGCCGCCGGGTACGGCACCCGGGTGCGGGTGCTGACCGCCGCCTGCCCCGGGCGGCCCGGCCTGGCCGGCCTCCTGGTACGGCCGGACGGCTGCACCGCCTGGGCGGCGGACACCCCCGCCCCGGCCGCCGCGCAGGACGAACTGGGTGACGCGCTCCACCGGTGGTTCGGGACGCCGGCCGACCCGGCGGTCTGACCGCGCGCAGACACCGCGGGCGGCGTCCGGCCGTCCCCCGGGCCCTTGCACACGCCGCCCGCCCCGCCCGCGTACGCCCCCGATCGGCGTCGGCCGACTCCCGAACTCGCCCTCGTGGCGCTAGCGTCGGACCATGACCGTCACCCCGCCTGACTTCCCGCACGATGTGGCCGCCGTCCGCGAGGCCACCGAACGGCTGCTGGTCTCGGTGAGCAAGCTCGACGACGCGGCCATGGGCGAGCCGTCGCTGCTCCCCCGCTGGACCCGCGGCCATGTCCTCGCCCATCTGGCGCGCAACGCGGATGCGCTGGTCAACCTCCTCACCTGGGCGCGTACGGATGTCCGTACGCCCATGTACGCGAGCGCCGCCGCCCGTGACGCGGACATCGAACGGGACGCCGCCCGCCCGTTGGCGGCGCACCTGGAGGACCTCAAGGAGAGCGCCGCACGGTTCGATGCGGCAGCGGACGCGCTCCCGGAGGCGCGCCGCGCGTTCGAGGTCGAGATGCGCAACGGCGTCGTCGAACGGGCCGACCGGCTGCCGCTGCGCCGCCTCGCCGAGGTGGAGTTGCACCATCTGGACCTCGGCGTCGGCCACACCCTCGACCAGCTGTCGCCCGACTTCGTCGGCAGCGAGCTGGCCTTCCTCGCCACGATCAAGTTCGCCGGCCACCCGGACCTGCCCGCCCTGGAGCTGCGTGCCGACGACGGCCGTAGCTGGCGCACCGGCGGCACCGCGGCCGTAGCGGGCACCGAGGCCGCGCCCGTGGTGGTCTCGGGCTCCGCGACGGCCCTGGTCGGCTGGCTCACCGGGCGGGGCGACGGCTCCGCGCTGGACAGCCACGGCTCCGCCCTGCCTGTCGTACCCCCGCTTTAGAGTGGACACATGGGCTATAGCGGAGCAGTGAAGGTCGGCGGAGCGGCCGACGTGCACGAACTGACCGACGTGATGATCTCGAAGGTCGCGGTCGGCCGGATGGACAACAACGCCTATGTGCTGCGGTGCCGTGCGACCGACGAGCAGCTGCTGATCGACGCGGCCGCCGATCCGCACACCCTCCTCGCGCTGATCGGCGACAGCGGCATCGCGTCCGTCGTCACCACGCACCGGCACGGCGACCACTGGGGCGCCCTGCGCGAGGTGGTCGACGCGACCGGCGCCCGCACCTACGCGGGCCGGCATGACGCCGAGGGCATCCCGGTGCCCACGGACGTGCTGGTCGACGACGGCGACACGATCACCGTCGGACGCGTCAAGCTGACGGCGCGTCATCTGGTCGGCCACACTCCCGGCAGCATCGCGCTGGTCTACGACGACCCGCACGGCGCCCCGCATCTGTTCACCGGGGACTGCCTCTTCCCCGGCGGCGTCGGCAACACCTGGGGCAATCCGGATCACTTCGCCAGCCTGATCGACGGTGTGGAGAGCAAGCTCTTCGGCGAACTCCCCGACGAGACCTGGGTCTATCCGGGCCACGGCAACGACACCACGCTCGGTGCGGAGCGGCCGCATCTGGCGGAGTGGCGCCGGCGCGGCTGGTAGAGAACGCCGGGCGCCCGGCCCCGCTCCGTACGGGAGCGAGGGCCGGGCGCCGTCAGCGGTGCGCCAGGGGCGTCGGACCTCAGGCGTCGACGCGCTCCTTGCCGGCGGTCGCCGCCTCGGCCGCCGCCTGCTTCTTCGAGGCGCGCAGGCTGGTGATGGTCGTGACGACGAGCACGGCGCAGATGACGCCCAGCGAGACCGGGATGCTGATCTCCGGGACGGCCACCCCGGACTCGTGCAGCGCGTGCAGTACGAGCTTCACGCCGATGAAGCCCAGGATGATCGACAGGCCGTAGGAGAGGTGGACCAGCTTCTTCAGCAGCCCGCCGATCAGGAAGTACAGCTGCCGCAGACCCATCAGGGCGAAGGCGTTGGCGGTGAAGACGATGTACGGGTCCTGGGTGAGGCCGAAGATCGCCGGGATGGAGTCCAGCGCGAACAGGACGTCGGTGGTGCCGATCGCCAGCATGACGATCAGCATCGGCGTCATCAGCCGCTTGCCGTTCTCGACGATGAACAGCTTGGTGCCGTGGTACTTGTCGGTCGACGGGAAGCGCTTCTCGACCAGCTTCAGGAAGCGGTTCTCCTCGAACTCCTCGTCCTGCTCCTCGGCGCGGGCCTCCTTGATGAGCTTCCACGCGGTCCAGATGAGGAAGGCACCGAAGAGGTAGAAGATCCAGGAGAAGTTGGCGATGATCGCGGCGCCGGCGCCGATGAAGCCGGCCCGCAGCACCAGCGCGATCAGTACGCCGACCATCAGGACCCGCTGCTGGTAGATCGTCGGGACCGCGAACTTCGCCATGATCAGTACGAAGACGAAGAGGTTGTCGACGCTCAGGGACTTCTCGGTGATGAAGCCCGCGAAGAACTCACCGGCCGGCGCGGCGCCGCCGAAGAACAGCAGCCCGAGGCCGAACAGCGCGGCGAGCGCGATCCAGACGGCGGTCCAGATTCCGGCCTCCTTGATGGAGACCTCGTGCGGTTTGCGGCCGCCGATAAAGAAGTCGGCGGCTATCAGGGCACACAGACCAAGGATGGTCAGCGTCCACAGGGTCAGGGAAACGTCCACTGCTCCTCCGGCAGAGTCGTACGGCACTTACAGCGTCGTCGCTGCCGGAGGTCTCTTCCGCCCCGTTCCGCCTGTGGGGAACGGGGCCGACGCCCCGGGATCTCGTCACACTCGAATCCGTGATGACGGGTACGTCGTAGCGGGAATACTCCCCTCCGCACCAAGAAGGGTAAAGGAACGCCAAGTAATAGTAAAGAATTAGGTAAAGCTGCTGGTCAGGTGGCTGGTCAGTGGCCTTCCGCCCGGCGGGCTCCGGCGACCTGGCTCAGCACCTGGCGCACCACCTGGCTGCCCTTCGGGGCCAGCGGCGGCTCATACGTCCAGGCGTGGCCCACCCAGGGGTCGGCGAGGTGCGCGTCGGGCACCGGCGTGATCCGCAGCAGGGAGCGCCACAGCGGATCCAGGACCGGGCCGTACTCCCGGGCCTGGGCGCGGTCGGCCACCATCATCAGATGCACCCCGACGGCGGGGCCCTCGTCGGCCAGATAGCGGAGCTGGGTGAGGGCGCGGTCGTCGAAGCCGTGCGGGAAGTCATGCACGATCAGCAACTGCTCGGCGGTGTCCAGATCCGGCGGCAGCGCATCCGCGGCACGACTGCGCACGGCCATCTGGACGAGGTCCACCCGCCGGGTCAGCCCCTCCAGCACCGCGGCCACGCCCTTGGCGCCGGGCACCGGGGCGGCGGGCAGCGCACCGGTCTCCACGAGCGGGGCGAGCGCCGGCGCCGCCGTGCCCCCGGGGTCGATGACCTGGATGGCGAACTCACCGGCGGGGTGGACGGCGAGCATCCGGGCGGCGATGGCGACGGCGGTCTCCATGGCGAGCCGGCGCAGCGCGGCCTCGTCCGGCGGCCCGTCCGTCAGCGCGCTGCCCAGCTCCCGCCGGCCGTACTCGCGCTCGGGGCCGGGACCGGCCAGGGCGTAGGCGTCGGGCCCGCTGTCGATCCACAGACCGCGCTCCAGGGGGAGCCGTACGAGCATGGGGATGCGCAGGTCCAGCACCTCCGGGAGGTGCAGATCGCCCAGGCGCAGCGCCATCGGGCGCTCCTGCGGGACCTGATAGCCCTGCCACACGGGGTTGTCCCAGCGGGCGAAGGCGGGCGGCAGCGCGGGCTCCACGACCTCCGACTCGGCGGCCAGCTGCCCGAGGTCGCGGTCGAGCGCGGCGCGGGCCTGGGTGACCAGGGTGGCGTGCTTGTCGCGGGCGGTGGCGCGGGCGACGTCGGCGGCGGTGCCGAGGCGGTTGCGCGGGTCGGCGAGGGCCCGGTCGAGCTCCTGCTCCAGGCGGGACTCGGCGAAGTCGGACGCGCTGCGGTACGCCGCGACCGAGCGGGCCAGGTCCTCGAACATCCCCCAGACCTGGTTGTAGAGCCGCTCCTCCATGCTCCATCCGGCCGCGTCGCCGGCGACGGGGGCCGGGGGGCCGTCGGGTGTGCCGGAGGCGGCGGGGGCGGCCGGGGCCGGGCCGGCCGGTGCGGGGGCGCTGCGGCGCTTGGGGTGGCGGTAGTCGACGGGGCCGCCGGATGCCGGGACGGATCCGGCCTTGGCCACGGCCCCGGCGGCCGGTCCGGTCCCCTTCATGCGGGCCGCGGTGCCTGTCCCGGATGCTGCCGGGTCGTCAGCCGGTGTGTGCGCGGGGCCGGGCCGCTCCGCAGCGGGCGCGGCGGCCGGGCCCGCCCCGGAGCGCTCCGGGCGCTTCTCGGTCCCGCTCGCCGCGACCGGCGCCGGGACCGCGCGGGCGTGCCCCAGGCTGACGGCCTGCTCGATCTCCGCGGCGAGCTCCGCCGCCTGCGCCAGCCCCTGGTCGCGCAGCATCGCGGTGAGGCCGCCGGCATAGCCCTGGCCCACCGCGCGGACCTTCCAGGCGCCCTGTCTGCGGTACAGCTCCACGGCGACGACGGCGGACTCGGCGCCCAGACCGGTGATGGTGTAGCCGGCGAGGGGCGTGCCGTCGAGGCCGGTGACCACGACGGACGGCGCGGCGGCGGCACCGAAGGTGGTCAGCGCGCCGATCCCGGTGGGCAGCGCCAGCAGCACGCTCACCCGGTGGACGGCGTCGGGCAGCGCGTCGAGGTCGACCGCGATGCGGTGCTCGGCGGCGGCCTGACGGGGAACCTCGATGCCGGTGCGCCGCGGCGCACCCGGATGGGCCACCGCCTCGGCGCCGGAGAGCCTGCCCTGCTCGTCGCCGAGCGTCACCCCGGCCACGACGGGGCCGCCCGCCGCGATCCGGATCTCCACCCGTGTGCGGTCCAGTGCGTGGTTCTGCCCCCGGACCAGCTCGGCCGTCATCGTTGTTCCCCCTGGTTGTGATACGTCCCGGGCCGGGCCCGGGCACCGGCCCGGGACGGCGGCGGCGCGGCCCGGGTGCGCGCCGCCGCGGCGTGCGGTGGTTACAGGTGCGGCACGATCGCGGGCACCAGGTCCTGGAACGTACGGCCGACAGAGGGCTCACCGATGGCGGTCATCTGCCAGCCGCTGCCGACGCGGTGCACCTTGGCCATCACCTGGGCGGTGTAGTTGCCGCCGCCCGTAAGGGTGTAGCGGGCCAGCTCCTCGCCGGTGGACTCGTCCACCAGACGGCAGAAGGCGTCCTGCACCTCGGTGAAGGTCTGGCCGGTGAAGGAGTTGACGGTGAACACGATCTGGTCGATGTGCACCGGCAGCCGCGCCAGGTCGACCAGGATCGCCTCGTCGTCGCCGCCCTGACCCGCGCCGCCGACCAGGTTGTCGCCGGTGTGCCGGACCGCGCCGTCATCGCTGATCAGATGCTGGAAGAACACCACATCTATCGGCTTCTTGTCGGCGAACAGCACCGCGGAGGCGTCGAGGTCGATCTCGTTGGTGCGCCTCCCGAACAGGCCGCGGCGCGGCGCCGAACGCCACCCCAGTCCCATCCGCACCGCGGTCAGCGTTCCGCCGTCGGACTTCTGCAGGCTGATGCCCTGCCCCTTGGACAAATTGACCGACACGCGCCGTCCCTTCTCCGTACTGTCCCCGCCCAGCTTTCCGGCGGGCCCCTTCGACCCTACGCACGACGGCGGGCCCGGGGCGCACCAGGCCCGCGTTTGTGGCGTTTCTGCAACACCGGGGCGGCCACGGGGGCCGCCCGCCCCTCCCCCGTCACTTCACGCCGGCCTCCCTCATTTGCCGCAGCTCCTTCTTCAGTTCGCCCACCTCGTCGCGCAGCCGGGCGGCGACCTCGAACTGCAGCTCCGCCGCGGCGGCCCGCATCCGCTCCGTCATCTCCTCGATGAGCTCGGCCAGTTCGGCGGCGGGACGGTCCGTCAGCGCGGCACCCGCCTTGGCCTTGCCCTTCCCCGCCCGCCCGCCGAGCGCCGGGACCGGGGCCTTGCCCTTGGCCTCCTTGGCCTCGCCCGACTTGCGGTAGCCCGAGCCCAGCAGCTCCTGGGTGTCGATCTCCTCGCGGGCGATCGTGGCGACGATGTCGCCGATCTTCTTGCGGAGCGGCTGCGGGTCGATGCCGTGCTCCTTGTTGTACGCCAGCTGCTTCTCACGCCGCCGGTTGGTTTCGTCGATGGCCTTCTCCATCGCCCGGGTGACCTTGTCGGCGTACATGTGCACCTGTCCGGAGACATTGCGCGCCGCGCGCCCGATCGTCTGGATCAGCGCGGAACCGGACCGCAGGAAGCCCTCCTTGTCGGCGTCCAGGATGGCCACCAGGGACACCTCGGGGAGGTCGAGGCCCTCACGCAGCAGGTTGATGCCCACCAGGACGTCGTACTCACCCGATCGCAGCTCGCGCAGCAGCTCCACCCGCCGCAGGGTGTCCACGTCGCTGTGCAGATAGCGCACCTGAATGCCGAGCTCGAGGAAGTAGTCGGTGAGGTCCTCGGCCATCTTCTTGGTGAGGGTGGTGACCAGGACGCGCTCGTCCTTCTCCGTACGCGCCCGGATCTCGTGCACCAGGTCGTCGATCTGCCCGTCGGTGGGCTTGACCACCACCTCCGGGTCCACCAGGCCGGTCGGGCGGATGATCTGCTCCACGAAGCCGTCGCTCCGGGCGAGCTCGTACGGGCCGGGGGTCGCGGACAGATAGACGGTCTGGCCGATGCGGTCGAGGAACTCCTCCCACTTCAGCGGCCGGTTGTCCAGCGCGGACGGCAGCCGGAAGCCGTGGTCGACGAGGGTGCGCTTGCGCGAGGCGTCGCCCTCGTACATGGCGCCGATCTGCGGCACGGTGACGTGCGACTCGTCGATGACCAGGAGGAAGTCGTCCGGGAAGTAGTCGATGAGGGTGTTGGGCGCGGAACCGGGCTCGCGGCCGTCCATGTGCATCGAGTAGTTCTCGATGCCCGAGCAGGAGCCGATCTGCCGCATCATCTCGATGTCGTACGTGGTGCGCATGCGCAGCCGCTGGGCCTCCAGCTGCTTGCCCTGCTTCTCCAGCGCGGCGAGACGGTCCGCCAGCTCGGCCTCGATCCCGGCGATGGCCCGCTCCATGCGCTCCGGACCGGCGATGTAGTGGCTGGCCGGGAAGATGTACAGCTCTTGGTCGTCGCTGATGACCTCGCCGGTGAGCGGATGGAGGGTGGACAGCGCCTCGATCTCGTCACCGAACATCTCGATCCGCACGGCCAGCTCCTCGTAGACCGGGAAGATCTCGATGGTGTCGCCGCGGACCCGGAACGTGCCCCGGGTGAAGGCCACGTCGTTGCGGGTGTACTGGATGTCGACGAAGCGGCGCAGCAGCTGGTCGCGGTCGAACTCGTCGCCGACCTTCAGCGGGACCATCCGGTCGACGTACTCCTGCGGCGTACCCAGGCCGTAGATGCAGGACACCGAGGCGACCACGACCACGTCACGCCGGGTGAGCAGCGAATTCGTCGCGGAGTGGCGCAGCCGTTCGACCTCCTCGTTGATGGAGGAGTCCTTCTCGATGTACGTATCGGACTGCGGGACATACGCCTCGGGCTGGTAGTAGTCGTAGTAGGAGACGAAGTACTCGACGGCGTTGTTCGGCAGCAGCTCGCGGAATTCGTTGGCGAGCTGGGCCGCGAGGGTCTTGTTGGGCGCCATGACGAGGGTCGGCCGCTGCAGCTTCTCGATCATCCATGCGGTGGTCGCCGACTTGCCGGTGCCGGTTGCGCCCAGCAGGACGACGTCCTTTTCACCCCCGCGGATGCGCCGCTCCAGCTCGGCGATGGCCGCCGGCTGGTCGCCATTGGGCTGGTAGGGGCTGACGACCTCGAAAGGCGCCACCGTGCGTTCGATCTTTGATACGGGCCGCATGGGATCCACCGTACGACCCAGCACTGACAACCGGCGTGGGAACCGCTCCGACCTGCGGATCTGCGACGGAATCGGCAGGCTGTGGCGGGGCCGGGCGAGCCCGGGACGCCGTGCGGCGGCGCCGGCGGGGCAGCGGTCGGCCGCGATCGTCACGGCCCGGGAGGTGCCGGAGCTTCCGGGCCGGACGCAGGGCCATGAGAGCGACGCGCCCGCGCGCGGGGAGGTCACGCCGGCCCTTCTTTCACCGCATATGACCAAAACCGGTCAGAAGCGCGACGGGTGACGCATCATCGGCCAAGATGCGCGGATGCCGCGGCTCCGGCAAGTTGGACGACATCGGAGCGGACGTCTGTTGCACGGCTTATCCGGGCATCCTGCAATTGCGCGACGCTCCACACGGAAGACCGGCCACCTCTCGTTCAGCCCTCGGCCACCGTACGACCGCCTCCTGCTCTGGCCCGGCTGCGAGCCTCTGCCCGTCCGACCCGTTCACGTCACTTCACGTCCGCTCACGCCCACGACGTCACGAGGAGTCCGTATGCGTATCCGCCCCGTCGCCACCGTTGTCGCCGGTGCGCTCATGGGTCTGTCCGCGCTCGTCCTCTCCACAACCGCCGCCCAGGCCTCGCCGCACGGACTCACTCCGCTGCCGGTCGCCCACCGCGGCGCCTCGTCGTACGCGCCCGAGAACACCCTCGCCGCCATCGATGCCGCCGCCGAGCTCGGCATCGAATGGGTCGAGAACGACGTCCAGCGCACCAAGGACGGTGAGCTGGTCATCCTCCACGACAACTCGCTCGCCCGGACCACCGACGTCGAGGAGGTCTTCCCCGACCGCTCCCCCTGGAGCGTCTCGGACTTCACCCTCAAGGAGATCGAGAAGCTGGACGCGGGCAGCTGGTTCGGGCAGAAGTTCGAGGGCGAGCGCGTGCCGACCCTCGAGGACTACATGGACCAGGTCGAGCACAACGACCAGAGCCTGCTGATGGAGCTCAAGTCCCCGGAGCTCTACCCGGGCATCGAGCGGCAGACCCTCCGGGAGCTGCGCAACGCGGGCTGGCTGGACAGGGACCACGTCAAGCACCGTCTGATCATCCAGAGCTTCAACGCCGACACGATCAAGACGGTGCACACGCTCCGGTCGGACATCAAGACGGGCTTCCTCGGCAACCCGTCCGTCGCCGACCTCCCGAAGTACGCGAAGTACTGCGACCAGATCAATCCCGTCCACACCGCGGTCACCCCGGAGTACGTCGCCGCCGTGCACGGCCTGAAGGGTCCGCACCGCAGGCAGCTGGACCTGTACACCTGGACCGTCGACGACCCGGCCGTAGCGGTCAAGGTCGCCGACATGGGCGTCGACGGCATCATCACTAACAAGCCCGACGTGGTGCGGGACGCGCTGGAGGGCCGGAAGGACCGCGACGGCTGAGCACGGTGCCACGGCGGGCGGCCCGGCGACCACCGCCGGGCCGTTCGCCGTCGCGTTGTCAGTGGTGCGTCCTACCCTGATCAGGTGACGCATTCCGAGCAGGTTTCCGAGCAGGTTCCTGGGCCGCAGGCGGGCCCCGGGGCCCGGCGCGAGTGGGCCTGGACGCTTCTGGAGACCCCGATCGGTCCGCTGCTGCTCGCCGCGACCCGGCAGGGCCTGGTCCAGGTCGCCTTCCATGCCGACGAGCGGACGGCCCGCCGCGCGCTGACCCGTCTGGAGCAGCTCTTCGGCGGGCCGCCGCTGCCGGAGATACCTCATCTGGCGACGGCCGCCGACGAGCTCACCGCCTACTTCTCCGGGCGACTGCGCGCCTTCACCGTCCCCTTGGACTGGTCGCTGTCCTCCGGCTTCAACGCCCGGGTGCTGCACGCCCTGGCCGCCGATGTGCCCTATGGCACGGTGGTCGGCTATCAGGACCTCGCCGACCGCGTCGGGGAGCCGGGCGCGGCCCGCGCGGTCGGGTCCGCGATGGGCTCCAATCCGCTGCCGGTCGTCGTCCCCTGCCACCGCGTCGTGGCGAGCGACGGCGGGATCGGCGGTTTCGGCGGCGGCCTGGAGACCAAGCGGCTGCTGCTGGCCCTCGAAGGTGTGCTGCCCGCTCCGCTCTTCTGACCCCCGGCCGTCGTCCGTCCTCGCCGAGGCCGGACTCCTACGAATGGCAGCGCCATGTCCCGTCAGATCGCCCTGCTCCGCGGCATCAACGTCGGAGGCCACAACTCCTTCCCCAAGGCCGGGCAGCTGGAGCTGGCCCGGTCGCTGGGGTTCCAGGACGTCTCCGTTCTGCTGCAGACCGGCAATATCGTCTTCGCCGACCCCGGTACGCCGCCGGAGGAGACCGCCCGGATGATCCACGACCGGATCGCCGCCGAGCTCGGCCTGACGGTCCCGGTCGTCGTCCGGACCCGCGACGAGCTGGCCGCCGCCGTCGCCGCGAATCCGTTCCCGCAGGCCGTGCCGGAGCCCAAGAGCCTGCATGTGACGTTCCTGTCGGCGGCGCCGGCCGACACCTCACGCCTGGACGCGCTCGACCAGACCGCGTTCGCGCCCGACCGGTTCCGGCTGACCGGGCGCGAACTGTACCTGTGGTGCCCGGGCGGCATCGGCCGCTCCAAGCTCGCCGCGGCAGTGAGCCGCGCGCCCCTCGGGGTGACGGCGACGGCCCGCAACTGGAACACCGTCACCAAGCTGCTGGCCCTGGCGGACGCCTGACGCCTCCCTGTGCCCGCCGCGGCCCCTGGGGCCGTCAGCGCCAGCCGTAGCGCTCGCGCAGCCGGTTGACGACGAGGTTGAAGCGGCCGCGGTCCAGGGCGCAGGCCTCGCGCCGCATCCCCGCCGGGTGCACCCGCAGCACGCGGTCCACGGCCACCCAGGAGTCGCGCCCCGCGCGGTCCCAGGGGCCCGCCCCGATGGGGACCCACTCCCGGTCGTTGTTGTGCCGCTTGCTGGAGAGCTGGACCGCCAGCAGCGTCCCGCGGGGCTCCCGGGCGACGACCAGCACCGGCCGGTCCTTGCCCCGCCCGTCGTTCTCCTCGTAGGGCACCCAGGTCCAGACGATCTCGCCGGGGTCCGGATCGCCGTCCGGGTCCGGCGCGTAGGACATCTGCACGGCGCCGACGGAGCGCGTACGGGCCTCCACGGTCGCGGTGGGACCCTGCCTGCCGGGCAGCGCTGCGGCCGCATCGGAGGGGTCGGTTGCGTGGGATGAAGTGGTCACGCCCTCACGCTAACCGCCCGCGAGAACCGGCACGTCAGCGGTCCACGGCCGGCGCTCGACGGTCGATTGTCAGTGGTCGGCCGTACGGTTTTTTCAGCAGCGGGGGACGGCCGTCGGGGCCGCCCGGGAGGGGAGAGCCATGTCCGAGACCACGACGTATCTGGAGCTGTCGCAAGAGGGCGGCGGTGCCCACAAGTTCTACGAGGTGACGGTGCAGAACACGGTCGTCTCGGTGCGCTACGGGCGGATCGGCGCGGCCGGCCAGCAGCAGACCTCGACGTTCCCGACGCGGGAGAAGGCGCAGGCCGCGGCCGCCAAGAAGATCGGGGAGAAGGTCCGCAAGGGCTATGCCCCGGCAGTGCGGGGACAGCGCGCCGCACGCTCGGTGACGCGGCGTCAGGTCTCTTCCGCGCCGTCGACGGCCCGCGCGGTCGCACCGGTGCTGTGGCGGTTCCGTACGGGAGCTTCGGCGTTCGGCATCCACATCGCCGAGGACCGCTGCTGGGTCGGCAATCAGAACGGCGATGTCTACACGCTCGGCCACGACGGCGAGGTGCTGGCGCGTTACCAGCTCCCCGACGGCGTCAAGTGCCTGGTGGCGGACGACTTCTGGATCTACGCCGGCTGCGACAACGGCACGGTCTACGACCTCTCCTCCAAACTCCCCTTCGCGGCCTACGACATCGCCCCCGATGTCGACATCTTCTGGCTGGACATCCGCGAGGGCATCCTCCATGTCGCCGACCGCAAGGGCGGTCTGACCGTCATCGACCACGAGGACGAACACCAGTGGTCGCGGCGCAGCCCGGGCGAGCACGCCTGGATGGTGCGGCGGGACGAACACGCCGTCTACCACGGCCATCACCGCGGCGTGACCGCCTACGCCGCCGACGGCAGCGGCGAGTTGTGGCACACCCCGACCAAGGGCGCGGTCCTGTTCGGCTGGCAGGAGGACCGAGCGGTGTACGCCGGCACGGACCGCCGGGTCGTCCAGCGGCTGACGAAGGACAGCGGGGCGCTGGAAGCCACCTACCAGTGCGACACGGTCGTCTACTCCTGCGCCACGGCCCCCGGCGGCCGCTATGTCTTCGCCGGCGACTCGGCCTCCTCGGTGTACTGCTTCGCGGCCGACGGCACCCGTCTGTGGAAGCTGGGCACGGGCGGCGGATCGGCGCTGTCCATGCAGTATCTGGACGAGAAGCTGTACATGGTCACCACCGACGGCTCCCTGGTGTGCGTCGACGCGAGCGACGCGGCCATCGCCGCCGCCCGGTCGGGCACGGTGCCGGTGGCCCGGGATGTGAAGTCGGCCGCCGCGCTGCCCACGTACACCCCCTCGGCCTCGGTGCAGACGGTGGCGTCCGCCGCCGCCTCGGGGATCGTGGTGGAGTGCGTGCAGGAAGCCGGCCGGCTGCGGGTCCATGTGGTCTCCGACGGCTATGAGCCGTCCTGGAACGTCCAGTTCCCGCGCCATATACGCCAGGTGGGCGCGCGGTATGTCGTCGATGGTGTGTCGGCGGCCTCGGGCGGCTTCTACCGCGTCCGGGGCGAGATCCGGCAGATCGTCTGAGGCCTGGAGTCCGGCCGCTCAGGCGAGCCCGCTCCAGGCCGGCCGACGGGGATCGTCGGCCCGTACGACGACATCCGCCGCCTCCTCGGGCCGTGTCTCGGCCTCGTAGCGCGCGAAGGCGGGCAGCGTCCAGCGCTCGCCCGGCGGGGTGCGACGGGCGAGCGCGGCCGGCGACAGCATCAGATGGACGGAGAGATCGAAGGGGAACCAGTGGCCCAGCAGCAGAGGACCGTGCAGCAACAGGACGCCGCCGGGCGGCAGTGTCACGTACGCGCTGCGCGTCGCCCGGTCCGTCAGCGGATCCCACAGGTCCGGGAGCACTCTCCCGGTGCCGCCCGGATCCAGTGGCTGGAACACCTCGCGCCACAGCGCCTGCCGGTCGAACCACTCGTCGTGGTAGGCGTCGGGATCCTCCCGGCCGTATTCGAGCCGCAGGGAGGCGGGCCGCAGAAAGCCGAAGGTGCCGGCCTTGTGCACCGCCCGCCCCCGGATCCGCAGCGCCTCTGCGAGCCGGGCCGCGAGGTCGCCGGGCGCGGCCGCCGGAGCCCCGTCGACGGCCACTCTCAGCCAGGGGCTCCCGTCCTTCGCCGTCGTCGCCGCGATGCGCTCGGCGAGCGCGTCCGTGAGCCGTTCCCAGGTGATCGCTTCGAGCCGCACACCGCCATTCTGCCCGGCCGTTCGGTGCACGGCGCGGCGCGTCAGCCGGAGCCCGGCCGGCCCGGCGGTGCGGGGAAGGTGTGGTTGCCGGAGATGAGGCCGGCCTGGATCACCGGGCCGTGGTGGACACCGCCGTTGATGGTGTTGTGCACACGCACCGTCGCGTGGTCTCCCTGGGGCGCCACCTCATCAAGCAGGGCGCGCAGTTCGGCCGCCGCGGCCGGGTCCTCGCTCAGCAGCCGGTGCAGCCGCAGCCGCCACACCGCGGTCACCCCGTCCATTCCGGCCTGGTCGCCCAGCTCCCGGGCCGCCGCTAGATCGGCGCGGGAGCCCTCCAGCTCGCCCTCGACCGCCTCCTCGCCCGCGGTGCCCCGGCGCCGGGCGAGGAACGCCGCCATTCTGCCGCGGACCGCCGTCCAGCCCTCCGTCGCCATCTGCTGCACCAGCGTTGTCGCCCCCGCCGTGGCGAGCGCCACCAACTCCGTCTCCATCAGGCCCCCTTGTGCGTCGTCGGTAGTTCATTGTGCGGCTGCCGGCGCCGTCCCGGAGAGGAGGGCGGGTTCATGAAGCGACCGGTGGCCGGTCGGCCCGGTTCAGGCCTGGTCGGCGGACGGGCGGGCGGCTCCGTAGCGGCTGAGTTCGGCCGCCGCCTCCTTCGTCGCCTCGATGACGCTGTCGGGGGCCACCGGCATCACGGACTTGAGCTTCAGCAGCAGGACCGCGCCCATGATGGAACCGTCCCACATGATCGGCGCCGCGCAGGAGTTCCATCCGGCCATGCACTCCTCGTACCCGAGCGCGTAGCCGAGGTCGCGCACCTCCGCGAGGGACTCCACCAGCGCGTCGTTGTCCCGGTAGACGCCCGGCCCCGCCTGGTCGGGTACGGGCTCGGCCAGTACCCGCTGCTGCAGCACCTCCGGCAGGTAGGCGAGGATCGTCCGCCCGGAGGCACCGGTGCGCAGGGAACGCGTCACGGACAGCACATCGCGCGGGGTCATGCCCAGCTCCGCGAGGTCGGAGTCCCCGACGGCCATGTCGATGCACTGCCGTTGGGCGCCGGAGAACGGCGCCACCATGTAGAGGAACGCCAGTCCGCCGTCGGTGGCCGCCCGCAGCTCGCTGAGCACCGTCTGCGCGCCGTCGAGGCGGTGGTCGAGCGCGGTGAAGGCGAGCTGGGCGGCCGAGGTCCGCAGCCGGTAGAGGCCCCGGTCCACCCGCTCGAAGATCCGCTGGTAGATACCGGACTGCAGGATGCGGTAGACGACCGAGTCGTCCAGGCCGGTGATCTCGGCGATCTCACCGGGTCCGTGGGCGGAGCCGCCCAGTTCGGCGAAGGCCGACTGGACGAGGAAGACCCGTTCGGCATGGCTGGATCCCGTCATCCGGGCGCGCGCGGACGACGCGTCCTTGACCGGCTGTCGCGCGTCGTGGTGGCGGCCCGGCTCACCGGGCTCCGTGATGGTGGTGCCCGAAGCGGAGGCGGGGGCGCCGGACACGGCCGACGGTCCCGACGCTGTGGTGCTGTTGCCCATCGTGTGCTCTCTCCCCTGGCAGTGTTCCGCGCCCGAAGGCGCACGGCATGTCCTCGCCCCGGACTACCGGAGTCATCGTGTGACGTCGAGAGCCAGTTTCCCGGTCTGGGTCCGGGCGGCGAGCTCGTGGTGCGCCCGGGCCGCCTCGCCGAGCGGGTGGACGCCACCGGTCAGCGGCTTGAGGGAACCGTCCGCCACCGCGTCGAACAGCGCCCGCATGGAGGTCGGCAGCGCCGTACGGTCCGCGTAGAGCTGCGGCAGCCAGAAGCCGGAGAGGGTGAGGGAGCGCGCCATCAGCTCACGCGTCGGCACACTCGCCAGGCTGCCGCCGGCGAACCCGTAGACGGCCATCCGGCCGCGCGGCGCGACGGCGGCGAGGGTCCGCTCGAAGGTGACGCCGCCGGTCATCTCCAGCGCCGCCTCGACCGGCCCGCCGGCCGCGTCCAGGATGCGCTCCGTCAGGTCCTCGGCCGTCGAGTCGACGACCGCGTGGGCGCCCAGCTCCTGTGCCAGCTTGCGCTTCTCCGGGGAGCCGGCCAGGCCGATGACCTTGGCCCCGGCGCGCGCGGCGAGCTGGACGGCCAGCGAGCCGACACCGCCCGCTGCGGCGGGTACGACGACCGTCTCGCCCTCGGCGATCCGCAGCGAGGTGAACAGCAGATGCCAGGCACTGTTGCCCTGCAGCGCCAGCGCTACGGCCTGTGCGTCGCTGATGGCGTCGGGCACGTCCCAGGTGACGCGGCGGTGCAGCAGCGCCCGCTCCGCGTATCCGCCGCCGCGGCACAGTCCGACGACGCGGCGCGTGCCGTCCACGGTCCCCACGACCTCGTTGCCGGGTATGTACGGCAGCTCGACGGGCGCCAGATAGGTGTCTCCCCGTACGTGCACGTCCGCGTAGTTGACGCCCGCCAAGGTGACGTCGACCAGGGAGTGGCCGCTGCGCGGCTCGGGCTCGGGCACGTCCTCGAGTCGCAGCACGTCCGGGCCGCCGAATTCTCGCATCACAATCGCGCGCACGACTCTCCCTCAAGTTCTGCTGTGCGGTGCCCGCACAGGGTAGGCATGGCGCTCGCCAGGGCGCGGTCACCCGATCATTTCGCGCCAACCATGCGGGGCTTCGCGCGCCGCTGCCCGGCTTCTCGCGGAAGTTTCCCTCCCGCTTTCTCGCGAGGCGAGAAACCAGCGAGTCGCTTTCCGCCGATTGCTCCGTTTTGCTTCGGATCTACCCATGAGTATCCCGGCGGTGGCTCTCACTCATCTCTCGCTCAATCCTGGCTACCGGATGTGATCTCCGGCGCCTACGATCCGAAATGTGTCCGCCGTTGACCGGATGTGACGGCCGCGTCCCCTGGGGCAGAGCACATTGTGCGAGGCAGATGTGTTGGCCCTCCCCACCCGGTGATACGGGCGGGTGGCGGAGGACGTGGCCCGCGAACAGGGCAACACGGGCACGGCCTGAGGGGGAATCATGATGGGGAAATCGGGGGGCGGCAGGCCGGCGATCGCGCCGGCCTGCCGGGACCCACAACTGGCACAACCACTTCCACCGGCACCTCTGCGCATCCTGCGGACCGCGTCCGCGTCCCTGCCGTCCTCGTTGACGGCCTCGTTCACGGCCGCCACCGACGCCGTCATCGCCGCCGCGCGCCGGCATTCCCGACCGTATGCGGCGCCGCCCTTTCTGGACGAGTCCCGCTACCGCCGGGGATTCGTGCGCCGCCGCCGAGAAAGGGACCGTTCATGAACTCGTCGAGCAGTACGAGCAGCAGCGGGCTGCAGTTCACGCACCCGTACCTCGCCGTGGTCCTCGGTGGCGGCTTCGCAGGGATGCTGGCCGCCGCCGTACTCTCCGAACACGCCGACGTCATCGTCGTCGAGCGGGAGCGGCTGCCGCGGACCCCCGCCCTCCCCACTGACCTTCCGCAGGCCCGGCACGCCCATCTCCTGGCGGCGGACGGTGCGCGACTGGTCGAAGCGCTGCTGCCCGGCAGCGTCGACGGCTGGCTGGCCGAGGGCGCCCGCCGGATCCCGATGCCCGCAGACCTCGCCGCCTGCTCCCCGCAGGGGTGGTTAGGCCGGCGTCGCTCGCCGTATGTGGTCGCCTGCTCACGCGATCTGCTCGACCGGGTCGCGCGCCAACAGGTGCCGGCCCTCGCGGGAGTGTCCGTCCTCGACGGAACCGAGGCGGAGGAGCTCACCGGCACCGCGGAACACATCACCGGCGTCCGCGTCCGGGACACCACGACCGGCGAAACGTATCGGCTGGACGCCGACCTCGTGGTCGACGCCACCGGCCGGCACTCCACCACCCAGGACCGGCTCATGGCGCTGGGCCTGCCCCCCGTGCGCGAAGACGTCTCGGACTCCGGGATCGTCTCGGCCACCCGTATCTTCCGCGCCCCCGTCGGCACCGAGAACTGCCCCGTCCTCACAACCCGTTCAGCGCCCGCCGCCCCGGATTCGGCCCATCGTCCTCCCGGGCGCCCGGCCCCAGGGAGGACGGCGACGCTGGTGCCCATCGAGGGCGGGCGCTGGCTGGTGACCCTCACCGGCACCGGGGACGAGCGGCCGACCGAACACGCCAACCGGTTCGTGCCGTTCGCCCGCCGCACGGGAAATTCCGCCATCGGCGACCTCATCGCCGACGCCGAACCGCTGAGCGAGGTGCTGCTGGCCCGCGACACGGCCAACCGGCGGCGGCGCTACGAACAGCTGCCGTCCTGGCCCACGGGATTCATCGCGCTCGGCGGCGCCGTGGTCTCGCTCAGCCCCGACTTCGGCCAGGGCCTGTCCATCGCCGCCCACAGTGCCGCCGCGCTGCGCGAGACGCTGCGACGGCACGGAATGGACGACGCGGGGATCGCCAGGAAGGTCCAGCGCGCCATCGGCCGCATCGTCGAGGAACCCTGGTCCCTGGCCACCGGCGAGCCCCTCCACTCCCCCGCCGGCCGCGCCGCCGTCTGCCGCGCCTATGTCGATGTCGTCACCCCCTCCCCCCGTACGGCGCCGTTCTCGCACCCCTCGGCCGCGCTCGGCCTGCTCCGGGGCCGTACGGCCCGGATCGGCCCGGAGGCAGGCGGTGCACCGGACTGGGAGCCCTCTGCGCTGGCGGTCCCCTCCCCGCTGCCGGCAGCGGCCGAATCCGCGTCGGCCGCCGGCCCGTGTCCTGCCGCGGCGGCCGGTGCCGCACCCACTCTCGCGGCACCGCCCGCCGCAGCGAGGCGCCGTCCCCGCCCGCTCGGTTTCGGCCCGACGGGTCTGTGGCGCTTCAGCGGCGCAAGCCGCCGGAAACCGGCCGACGACTGAGCCCAGCGGTGCGAGGGGGCCGCACTCCACCCGCCGTACCTGGCCGCCTGCTCTCACCGCCGCTGATTTACCGTAGGGGCGCCAGAGACGGTTGAAGGGCGGTCGCCGGGGTCCCCTTCGTGGAACAGGGCGTCGCCGCGGGCGAGCGTGACCTCTCCCATAGAGGCGCGCAGCTCGGCCGCCTGCTCGTCA
>NZ_JBSFYC010000047.1:0-59041 GCF_053595675.1 Streptomyces sp. NPDC002446
GGCAGGGTGTCCGGACGTAAAGCGAAGCAGTCCGGACACCCTGCCCCGGAGGACCGACACCGCACCCCGAAAAGCCCCGCGCAGCGGCAACCAGCTCGCCGCAGGCGAAACGGCGAGACACCCCCACGGCGGGAAAGCCGAAAAAGTCGGCCCAGGCAAAGCGCAGCGGAAGGGCTCGCCGCAGGCGCAACGGCGACAAACCCCCACGGCGGGCCAGCCGAAAACGTGGGCAGCAGGCAAAGCGCAGCGGAACGGCGGAAGGGCCACTAGTCCCCCGGCCGAATCTCCCCCGACCCGCGAGTGATCAGGCGGGTGGGGATCTCCTCGCGCCGTGGCGGGTCCGCGATGCCCTCCAGGCGGCGGAAGAGCAGTCCGGCCGCCGTGCGGCCCATGCGGGCCGGGTCCTGGGCCACGACCGTGATCGCGGGGCGGACGAGATCGGCCAGCTCGAAGTCGTCGAAGCCGACCAGCGCGACCGGGCGCGGCCGTTCGCCGAGGACGCGTACGGCGGTGACGGTGACGCGGTTGTTGCCCGCGAAGAGCGCCGTGACCGGCTCCGCCGCGTCCAGCATGGCGGTCGCGGCGGAGCGTACGCGGTCGGGGGCGGTGGACCCCAGCGACACCCAGGAGTCGTCAACGGGCAGGCCCGCGGCGGCCATTGCGGTGCGATAGCCGCGCAGCCGCTCGCGCGCGGTGTGGATCCGCGGCTGGTCGCCGATGAAGCCGATCCGGCGGTGGCCGTGCGCGATGAGATGGGCCACCGCGTCCTGGGCGCCGCCGAAGTTGTCGGAGAGCACGGTGTCGGCGTCGATCCGGCCGGCCGGGCGGTCCACGAAGACGGTGGCTATCCCGGCCGAGATCTCCGGCTCCAGATAGCGGTGGTCGTCGCCGGCCGGAATGACGACGAGCCCGTCCACCCGCCGTGCGCACAGCGCCAGCACCAACTCCTGTTCGCGGGCCGGGTCCTCGGCGCTGGAGCCGTTGATCAGCAGCGCGCCGTGGCTGCGCGCGACCTCCTCGACGGCGCGGCTGAGCGGTCCGTAGAAGGGGTCCGCCAGGTCCTCGAGTACGAGACCGATGCTGGCCGTACGACCCTTGCGCAGGATCCGGGCGGAGTCGTTGCGGCGGAAGCCGAGGGCGGTGATGGCCTCCTGGACACGGCGTTCGGTGTCCGGGGTGACCCCCGCTTCGCCGTTGACCACGCGGGATACCGTCTTGAGGCCGACCCCGGCGCGCGCCGCGACATCCTTCATCGTGGGCCGGGTGCCATAGCGGCGGGACGTGCCGCGCGCGGTGTCGGTCACGGTGTGCGGTCCTGATTCTGTCGGCGGCGGATGTGGCGTCGAGCATAGCCTCTAGACAACGTTGTCAATCGACGGAAGACTGTCGTTCGCACGCCGGGCCGGTACGCCCGGCCCCCGGGCCCACCAGGAGATTCCACACCGATGCAGACGGACCTCAGCGCAGCGTTGGACATTGGCGGCACAAAGATCGCCGGCGCTCTGGTGGACCCGCGGGGGAGACTGATCGTTCGAGCCGTCCGGCCCACGCCCGCCGACGAGGACGGGGCGACGGTGATGCGCGCGGTGGCCGAGGTGGTCCGGGAGCTGGCCGCGGCGCCGGAGTGGCGGCGGGTGGCGGCGGTCGGCATCGGCAGCGCGGGTCCGGTGGATGCCCGGGCCGGCACGGTCAGTCCGGTCAACATCCCGGGCTGGCGCGGTTTCCCGGTCGTTGCCGGGGTGCGGGCCCTGGTCGGGGAGCTGCCCGTCGTGCTGGTCGGTGACGGCGTCGCGATGACCGCCGCCGAGCACTGGCAGGGTGCCGCCCGCGGTCACGCCAACGCGCTGTGCATGGTGGTCTCCACCGGAGTCGGCGGCGGACTCGTCCTCAACGGCCGGCTGCATCCGGGGCCCACGGGCAACGCCGGGCACATCGGTCACATCAGCGTCGACCTGGACGGCGACCCCTGTCCGTGCGGGGCCCGCGGCTGTGTCGAGCGGATCGCCAGCGGCCCCAACATCGCCCGCCGGGCGCTGGCCGACGGCTGGCGGCCGGGCCCCGACGGGGACGCCAGCGCCGCAGCCGTCGCCGCCGCCGCGCGCGCCGGTGACCCCGTCGCCGTGCGCTCCTTCGAACGCGCCGCCCAGGCCCTGGCGGCCGGGATCGCCGCCACCGCCACCCTCGTCGAGATCGACATCGCGGTGATCGGCGGGGGCGTGGCCGGCGCGGGCGATGTCCTGTTCGATCCGTTGCGGTCGGCGCTGCGCGAGTACGCGACGCTGTCGTTCGTCTCGGGTCTGACGGTCGTGCCCGCCCTGATGGGGACGGACGCCGGGCTGGTGGGTGCCGCCGCGGCCGCCGCACAACAGTCCCGTCTCGATGCCTTCGTCCCCACCCCCTGACGCCCCCACGGGCCCCCGCGCGCCCCGTAGTCTGTTGCCGACCGCGCCGTACGGCGACGTACGGGCGACTTGCACGGCGTACGGGCACAGACACGGGTATCGAGGGGATCGGCGACGGTGACACCGGGGGAGCGCGAGCAGCGCGGGGTCGACGAGGCGCGTGGGGCGGACGGCGTGGGCGGACCCGCGGACGGTGTGCGCGGACCCGGTGAGGCGGGCGGCGCGGGCGAGGGTGTTCCGGCCGCCGCCGCGGCGAGCGGGCCCCAGCGCGGCCAGGACGCCGATCTGACCGGGCGGGTGCTGGGCGGCCGCTACCGCGTGACCGGACGGATCGGACGCGGCGGTATGGGCGTGGTCTGCCGCGCGGTCGACGAGGTGCTGGGCCGTGAGGTCGCGGTCAAGGTCCTGCGCGCCTACACCGACGCCTCCGCGCCCGAACTGGCCGATCTGCGGACCCGTATGCAGCGCGAGGCGCGGGCCGCGGCCCGTATCCGGCACTCCGGTGTGGTCACCGTCCACGACGTCATCGACGAGGACGGCCGGCCGGTCATCGTGATGGAGCTGGTGGACGGGCCTTCGCTGGACGACGCCCTGGAACAGCGCGGCACCCTCGACCCCCGGGAGATCGCCCGGATCGGCGCCCAGGTGATGGACGCGCTGGACGCCGCCCACCAGGTGGGCGTGCTGCACCGCGATGTGAAGCCGGGCAATGTGCTGCTGGACCGCAGCGGCCGGGTGGTGCTCACCGACTTCGGCATCGCCAGCATCGAGGCCCCTGGCGACGGTGCGACCACCAACATCACCCGCAGCGGTGAACTGGTCGGCTCGCTCGACTACTTGCCGCCCGAGCGGGCGCAGGGCCAGGACCCCACCCCGGCCTCGGACATCTGGTCGCTGGGCATGACGCTGTACGCGGCCGTCGAGGGCGGCGGCGCGCCGTTCCGCCGTACGTCGGTGTGGTCGACGCTCACCGCCATCGTCACCGAGGCGCTGCCCGAGCCCCGGCGGGCCGGCCCGCTCACCCCCGTACTGCATGCCCTGATGGCCAAGAGCCCGGCCGACCGGCCGTCCGCCGCCCAGGCCAGGAGCATGCTGCAGGCGGTGGCGGAGGGCCGGGAGCCGCTGCCGGGGCCGGTGCCCGGTGCGCCGCATCTGCCCACGGCGACGGATCTGCGGGCGGTCGCCCCGCCGCCTCCGCCGCCGGGGCCGGGCGCTCAGGCAGCGCCGGTCACCCAGCCGACGCCCGCACCGCAGCAGCACACTCCGCAGGGCGGTCCCGCCGAGCCCGGCCCCCAGGCGCCGGGCTTCTCGTACACCACTCCCGGCCCGGCCTGTGACCCGCCGGGTGTGGCTGCCGGTCCGGCCGTCGGCAGTACGGGTGTCCATCCGTTGCCCCAGAGCCCGCCCGGGCGGGACACGGAGCGGCTGCCCGCGCGTGGCCGCCGTCGTGTGGTGCTGGCCGTGGCGGCGGGGCTCGCGGTGCTCGCGGCCGGTGGCGGGGTGACGTATGCGCTGGTCGGCGGGGGGCCGAGCGACACGGTCGCGGACGGCGGACGGCGCCCGGCCAAGCCCGCCGAGACACCCGGCCGGCCCGGTACGCCGAGCCCGGACTCCGGCAAGGACGACGCCAAGGGCAAGGAGAACAGCACGGGGAAGAAGGGCGGGGACGGCGGGAAGAGCGCGTCGCCGTCGGCCTCGGACGGGCCCGCGGACGGCGGCACCTCGCACAAGCCCAAGCCCGGTGGCGCGGGCGGGAGTTCGGGGGAGCAGACCGGCGGTGACGGCGGCGGCCAGGGCGGTACCGACGGCGGTAGCGGCTCGGGCGGTTCGGACGGCGGTGCGTCCGGGGGATCCGGAGGCGGCACCACCACGACGGGCGGCAGCGGTGGCGGCGATCCGGCGCCGTCGACGTCGTGTGTGTCCATCGGCGGCGGCAAGACCAACTGTGACGTGTGGCGGAGCGCGAACTCGTACACCGCGTCCTTCCAGCAGGTCGGCACCCTGAACATGGGCACCAACTACTTCTACTGCCAGGCGAACCTGGGCCGCCGTGAGACGTACGGGGAGTGGACGAACGTCTGGTGGGCCAAGACCGATGACGACAGCGGCAATTCCGGGGTCTATGTCAGCGTCGTCTACCTCAAGGGCGGGGCGAACGACCAGCCCATCCCCGGGCTGCCCACCTGCTGACCGCCGGGCCCGCAACGCCGGCCCGGCGATCGGCCGTCCGTCCCCCGCTCAGCAGCCGAACTCGGCCTCGGCCCAGTCGGCGTGGTCGTGGTCGATCCCGTCCCCGCCGTCGGTCACCACGAGCCGGACGGTGCGGGCTCCGCTGACCGGGGCGCTGATCGTGTGTGCGGCGTCCGCGCCGGTCACGGTGCCGCTCTCGGCGACCCGCCGGCCGTCGGCCCACACCTCGAAGCCGGCGGAGCCGCGGTCGCCGGACTCGTCGTCGATGCCGATCCGGGCGCGGAACGCGGAGCACCGCCCGCCGGTGTAGAAGGTGACCTCGGAGGCGGCGTGGACGCCCAGGCCCCTGGCGAAGGCGGTGCCGCCGATGCGGATCGGCCGGCCGTCCCCGCCGTCGCTCTCCCCGACGCTGGTGTTCTTCTCGACGGGGCCCCAGCCGTTGTTCGCGGTCAGCCAGGGGAGTTCGGCCGCGTGCGCGGTTCCGGCCGGTGGCGGCACCACGACGTGTGCGGTGCCGGGCAGGGTGGTGGCGACCCGTTCGCCGCCCGGTGAGCGGTAGTCGGCGGTGAGCGGCAGAGCGTAGGCGCCCGGCGCGGTGCCGGCCGGTGCGGTGATCCGCCAGCCGGTGGTGAGCGTGACGCCGCCCGGCAGCGCGCGGGCCGTTGCGGGCGAGGTGGCTTCGGTCCGCCATCCGCGCGGTGCCTTGAGCGTCACGGTGAGGTGCTCGGCGGGGGTGCCGCCGAGGTTGCGGACGGTGGAGCGGAGGGCGGTCGCGGTGCCGGCCTCGACCAGCGGTGTGCGGTCGGTGCCGGTCTCGACGGCCGGCGGGTGGTCGGCCCAGCGCGCGTCGGCGGAGATGCGGTAGACGGTGGTGCCGTGCGGTGGCACGGTCGCGGAGACGGTGCCCGTGGTGTGGGTGTCGCGGTGCTCCCACAGGTCGCGCAGCCGGTAGCCGTCGGCCGGGGGAAGGCCCGCGTCCCGGGCGGTGGTGGTGATCCGCTGCGGCTGGTCGGTCTCGTTGAACAGCGCCACCGCGCGGTCGCCGTCGGCCAGTTGCTTGACCAGCGTCCAGCGGCCGGACGCGGACTTCAGTACGGTGGCCTGGCTGCCCAGCGGGTCCTGGTCGAGCGCGATGAGGTCCCGGTTCGCCAGGATCTCGAAGGTCTCCGGGGTCGCCTTGCGCAGATCGGAGCCGATCAGCAGCGGCGCGGACATCATCGACCACAGGGAGAAGTGGCTGCGGTACTCGGTGTCGGTCATCCCGCCGTTGCCGATCTCCAGCATGTCCGGGTCGTTCCAGTGCCCGGGACCGGCGTACGGCGCCAGCGGCAGGTTCTGCTTGGCGATCTGGAGCATGCTCGACCAGGAGTCGCTGATGTCGCCGGTGGTGCGCCACAGATGCCCTACGTCCGACGCCCACTCCCAGGGCTTGTTCTCGCCCCATTCGCAGATGCTGTAGACGATGGGCCGGCCGGTGGCCCTGAGCGCGTCCCGCATGGTGCGGTACCGCTGCTCGGCGTCCACGCCCTGGTTATTGCAGTTGTCGTACTTGAGGTAGTCCACGCCCCAGTCGGCGAACTGCCGGGCGTCGGACTTCTCGTGCCCCAGGCCGCCCGGGAATCCTGCCTCGTTGCAGGTCTTGGTTCCGGCGCTCGTATAGATGCCGAACTTCAGGCCCTTGGCGTGGACATAGTCGGCGACCGCCTTGATGCCGTGCGGGAAGCGCTTCGGATCCGGTACGAGCCTGCCGTTCGGGTCACGGGTGGGCAGCGCCCAGCAGTCGTCGAGATTGACGTACTGATAGCCGGCGTCCTTGAGGCCCTTGGAGAGGAAGAGGTCGGCGATGCCCTTGACCATCGCTTCGTCGAACTCCGCCCGGCAGTGCGTGGAGTTCCAGTTGTTGAAGCCCATCGGGGGCGTCTTGGCGAGCCCGTCGGGAAGCCGTGGCGCGGCGGCGGTGCGGGCCTCGGGCGCGGTGGCGGCGGGCGCGGGGGCGTCGGGCGTACGGGCCGCGGCGGGCGGCGCGGTCACCCCTGCCGTACACAGCAGCGCGGCGGACAGCGCTCCGACGATTCTTCGCGGGCCTCGCCGGTGGGTGGTGCGGATGTGAACGCGCATGGTTCGCGTCCTCCGTCTTCATGAGAGGTGCCGTGGGGGCGTGTACCTGTCATTGGCGGGTGTTTACGGTAGGGCTTGTTGGAGTCTGTTGGAAGAGGAGAGGGGCGGTTGCTTCATCGCCGACCAAATCCCTGGAACTGGCCCGGCGTTCGGGGTGAGGCGCACCTCGGGCGCGTTCGGTTCTGTTTGGTTCCGCTGGTGGGGCGAGGCCGCCGCATGGTGCCCGGCGCGGCGTGCGGCCGAACGATGCGCCGCCGTCATATGCGGCTCCCCGTGCGCCCGACGGGGTACGGGCACCCGGTATGCGGGTGAGGGTTTCGGTACAGGAGGGGCTGGGGAGCGCTTGTTTGCCGGGGGCTTCGCGGCGGGGGATACGGGACCGGCATCCTCCTCGCGGCGCGTTTCACGGCCGGCGCGTCCATGGGAAGCCGAAGTCTCCCTGGCCGGGCCGGAGATCGAAGGTGCACTGCGCCCGGTCGCCTGCGCGGCCCGTGGTCCCGAGCGTTTCCGTGGCAGGGTGTTGCGGGCAACTCACCTGGGTCTAGGGAAGAGGGGAAACCGTGATCGTCTGGCTGAACGGCACGTTCGGTGCGGGCAAGACCACTGCGGCTCATGAACTGCTCGACCTGCTTCCCGGAAGCACGCTCTACGACCCCGAACTCCTGGGCAGCGGACTGCGGTTGATGCTGCCGGCCAAGCGGTTCGAGGACGTCGGCGACTATCAGGACCTGCCGTCCTGGCGACGGATGGTCGTGGACACCGCCGCCGCGCTGCTCACCGAGGTGCCGGGCCCGCTGGTGACGCCGATGACCCTGCTGCGCCAGGAGTACCGCGACGAGATCTTCGGCTCCCTCGCCGCCCGCCGGATACCCGTGCGGCACGTTCTGCTGCATGCGGAGGAAACGATCCTGCGGGCGCGGATAGCGCACCGCGAGGACACGCCGGGGGACGAGGAGGGCACTGCGTCGGTCCGCCGCTGGAGCCTGGAGCACCTGGGCCCGTACGCCGACGCGCTGCCGTGGCTCACGGGCGATGCGCATGTCGTGGACACCACCCGGCTGACGCCCCGGCAGACCGCCGAACGGGTCGCCGAGGCCCTGCGCACCGGCGCCGGAGCCTGCGACATCGTCCAGACCCCGGAACCGACCGCCGAGACGCTCGCCGCCGGCGTACTGCTCTTCGACGGCCAGGACCGGGTGCTGCTCGTCGACCCCACCTACAAGGCCGGCTGGGAGTTCCCCGGCGGCGTCGTGGAGCGCGGCGAGCCGCCCGCCCAGGCCGGCGTACGGGAGGTCGCCGAGGAACTGGGGATCGAGCTGCCGCACCCGCTGCGGCTGCTGGTGGTGGACTGGGAAGCCCCCAAGCCGCCCGGTTTCGGGGGCCTGCGCCTGCTCTACGACGGCGGCACCCTGACCGATGAGCGGATCGGCAAGCTGCTGCTGCCCGGCGCCGAACTGCGCGACTGGCGCTTCGTCACCGAGGCCGAGGCCGAGAAACTGCTGCCGCCGGTGCGCTGGAACCGGCTGCGGTGGGCCCTGCGCGCCCGCGAACGGGGCTGTCCGCTGCACCTGGAGGCAGGCGTTCCCGCGTCCGGCTGATGCGCTGGTCCCCACGTCCGGGCCGCCCCGCCGTGGGCGTGTAGCGCCGTTGCCCCCCCCGCTGCCTGAAGGGCGTGGGGGAGCAACGGCGGGACGGCCGATGGCGCGGGGCTACTCCGCCGACACGCGCCGGCTCTCCGCGTAGTGCTGCAGGAACAGCGCCTCCGCCAGCGAGAGCCGCTCCAGTTCCTGCGGGGAGACGCTTTCGTTGACCGCGTGGATCTGCGCCTCCGGCTCGCTCAGCCCGATCAGCAGGATCTCCGCGTCCGGGTAGAGCGCGGCCAGGGTGTTGCACAGCGGGATCGATCCGCCCATGCCGGACGTCTGCATCTCCTCGCCGTCGTACGCCTCCCGCAGCGCCGCCGCCATCGACGCGTACGCCGGGCTGCCGGTGTCCGCACGGAACGGCTGCCCCTGCCCGACCTGCTCGACCGCGACCCGGGCGCCCCACGGCGCGGCGCTCTCCAGGTGCGCGGCCAGCAGCTTCGTCGCCTCCGCGGCGTCCGTGCCCGGCGGCACCCGCAGGTTCACCAGCGCCCGGGCGCCCGCCTGTACGGACGGGGTGGCGCCGATGACCGGCGGGCAGTCGATCCCCAGCACCGTGACGGCCGGCCGCGCCCAGATCCGGTCCGCGACCGTGCCGTTGCCGATCAGCTCGACACCCTCCAGAACCTTCGCGTCCTTGCGGAACTCCTCCTCCGGGTACTGCAGGCCTTCCCAGGCGGCGTCCGAGTCCAGCCCCTGCACCGTCGTCGAGCCGTCCTCGGCGCGCAGCGAGTCCAGGATCCGGATGAGCGCGGCCAGCGCGTCGGGGGCCGCGCCACCGAACAGGCCGGAGTGCAGATTGCCTTCCAGGGTGTCGACCTGGACCCGTACGAGCGTCATCCCGCGCAGGGTCGCGGTGACGGTCGGCAGGCCGATGCGGAAGTTGCCGGCGTCGCCGATGACGATGGCGTCGGCGGCCAGCAGCTCCGGGTGCGCCTCGGCGTACCGCTGCAGGCCGCCGGTGCCCTGTTCCTCCGAACCCTCCACGATCACCTTGACGTTGACCGGTACCCCGCCGTGCTCCGTGAGCGCGCGCAGCGCCGTCAGATGCATGACCACACCGCCCTTGCAGTCCGCGGCGCCGCGGCCGTACCAGCGGCCGTCGCGCTCGGTCAGCTCGAACGGCGGGGAGACCCAGGCGGTCTCGTCCAGCGGCGGCTGCACGTCGTAGTGCGCGTACAGCAGCACGGTCGGGGCGCCGGCCGGACCGGGCAGGAAGCCGTACACGGACCGGGTGCCGTCCGGGGTGTCCAGCAGCGCGACGTCCTGGAATCCGTCCGCGCGCAGGGCGTCGGCTATCCAGTCGGCGGCCGCCTCGCACTCGCTCGGCGGGAACTGCGCGGGGTCGGCCACGGACTTGAAGGCCACCAGCTCGGCCAGCTCGGCCCTGGCGCGGGGCTGCAGTGCGGCGACGGTCTGCGCGAGCGGGCTGTTGGACATGGAACGCTCCTTGTGGTCGCGGCGTTGTGCAGTACGGGCCGTCCGGGCCTCGTGAGCCGGACGGGCCGGACGTACGGGCATGAGTGCCCCCGATCTTCCCACAGGGCGTTCGCGCGGCAGCGGCCCGTAGGATGCGGGCGGTACGACGCGCAGCCAGGCATCGAACGGGAGCAGAAGCACAGGTGAGCAGCGAGCGGGCAGCCGAGGACAACCAGCGGGTGTGGGACGTCGTGGTGGTGGGCGCGGGGCCGGCGGGCGCCTCGGCCGCGCATGCCGCGGCCTGTACGGGACGCCGGGTGCTGCTCCTGGAGAAGGCGGCGCTGCCCCGCTACAAGACCTGCGGCGGCGGCATCATCGGCCCCTCGCGGGACGCCCTCCCGCCCGGGTTCGACCTGCCGCTGCGGGACCGGGTGCATGCCGTGACGTTCTCGCTGAACGGGCGGCTGACCCGCACCCGCCGCTCGAAGAACATGCTCTTCGGCCTGATCAACCGCCCCGAGTTCGACTCCCGGCTGGTCGAGTCGGCCAAGGACGCGGGCGCGACGGTCCGTACGGGCGTCACGGTCTCGCGGGTGGAGCAGCACGGCGCCGAGGTGCCGGACCGGCGCACCGTCGCGGTGGTGCTGGGTGACGGCGAGGTGGTGCTGGCGCGCGCCGTGATCGGCGCGGACGGCAGCGCGGGCCGGATAGGCGCACACGTCGGGGTCAAGCTCGCCCAGGTCGACCTCGGTCTGGAGGCGGAGATCCCGGTGCCCGAGACGGTCGCCGAGGACTGGGCGGGCCGGGTGCTCATCGACTGGGGCCCGATCCCCGGCAGCTACGGCTGGGTCTTCCCCAAGGGCGACACCCTCACCGTCGGCGTCATCTCCGCACGCGGCGAGGGCGCGGCGACCAAGCGCTACCTGGACGACTTCATCGGCCGGCTGGGCCTCGCCGGCTTTGAACCGAGCATCTCCTCCGGGCATCTGACGCGCTGCCGTGCCGAGGACTCGCCGCTGTCCCGGGGCCGGGTGCTGGTGTGCGGCGATGCGGCCGGGCTGCTGGAGCCGTGGACGCGCGAGGGCATCTCCTTCGCGCTGCGGTCCGGCCGGCTCGCGGGGGAGTGGGCGGTGCGGGTCGCCGAGGCGCATGACGCGGTCGACGCCCGCCGGCAGGCCCTCAACTACGCCTTCGCCATCAAGGCGGGCCTCGGTGTGGAGATGGGTGTGGGCCGGCGGATGCTCCAGGTCTTCTCCCGCCGCCCCGGCCTGCTGCACGCCGCGGTCACCGGCTTCCGGCCGGCCTGGCAGGCCTTCGCGAAGGTCACTCGCGGCACGACGACGCTCGCCGAGATCGTGCGTACGAACTCGATGGCACGGCGGGCGCTGGAGGCGATGGACCGGCGGTGAGCCGGGACGGGGCCGGGACCGGGCCGGGTCCCGTTCCGTGACCGGGCCGGGTCCCGTTCAGGATTCGGTGATCCGGAAGACGGGGTGGCGGGGGGCGGCGGCGAGGAGTTCCTCGTCGGTGGAGTCGGCGGTGAGGCCGCCGAAGTAGGACCTGACCTCCCAGCCCCAGCGGTCGAGGTAGGCGCGCAGCAGGGCCGGGGTCTCGGCCGGCGGCAGTTCGACGGCGGTGAACGGGCGGGTGCGGCGGCCGACGCGGAGTTCTCCGCCGCCCGCGGCGCGCATATTGCGCACCCACTCGGAGTGGCCGCGGGCCGAGACGAGGTAGCGGCCGCCCTCGTATGCCAGCGGGTTGACGGGGACGCGCCGCCATTCGCCGCTCTTGCGGCCGCGGACCGCGAGGTCGGCGGAGCCGGCGAGGCTGATACCGCGGCGGGCGAGCCAGCCGATGGCGCCGTTGAGACGGACGGCGAGGCGGCCGGGCTTGAGGTAGTGGGTCATGGGGTTCCGTTTCCTCGGTTTCTCGGGTCCTGTGGGTGGGAGCGCGGCGGAGTGCGGCGTGGGGGGAGGAGCGGGGAGCGCTGCGTGCATGTGAGAGCGGTGCTCTCGGTTGCGAGCGGTGATCGCACCGTCCATGAACAGTGTGCATGCGGGCGCCGCATCAAAGCAAGAGCAGTGCTCTCGTTTTTGTTCGGTGCTCTGAAAGCTGGCACACTGCTCACCATGACTGCGATCCGAGGAGCCAGAGAACGGGCCCGTGGCGAGATCACCGAGGCCATCAAGGCCGAGGCCCGCAAACAGCTCGCCGCGGAGGGCGCCGCCAAGCTCTCCCTGCGCGCCGTCGCCCGCGAGCTCGGTATGGCCTCCTCCGCGCTCTACCGCTACTTCCCCAGTCGCGACGAGCTGCTCACCGCCCTGATCGTGGACGCCTACAACGCGGTCGGCGAGGCCGCCGAGCACGCCCGCGACGCCCTCCCCACGTCCGACGCCGACCGCCCCGTCGCCCGGTGGACCGCCATCTGCACCGGCGTACGGGACTGGGCGCTGGCCCATCCGCACGAGTACGCGCTGATCTACGGATCCCCCGTCCCCGGCTACCGCGCCCCCGGCACCACCACGGAGCCGGCCGCCCGCGTCGGGCTCGCGCTGATCGGCGTCGTCCGCGACGCACACGCCGCCGGCGCGCTCCAGGAGCCCGCGGAACCGCTGCCCGACGCGGTGGTGGGCGATGCGCTGGCCCTCGGCGCGCAGCTGGGTGTCGAACTGCCGGGCGCCGTACTGGCGCGGCTCGTCGGGGCCTGGGCGCAGCTCTTCGGGCTGCTGAGCTTTGAACTCTTCGGCCAGTTCCACCGGGTGGTCGAGGCGCGTACGGAGTTCTTCGAGCAGGCCGCCCTCCAGCTCGCCCGCAGCGTCGGGCTCCGCACCCCGCGCTGACCTCCCCGCCGACCGCACCCGTGTCCCGTACTCCCGCGGGAGTACGCCCGATCACTGCCCCGGGCTGACGCCGCCCCGCCCCGCCGCGGTCTAGCGTTGCGGCATGGAGAACGCACGGCCGCCGTGGGCGCGGCGCCGCCTCGGCCCGGTGTGGGAGCGGTGGCTGTCGGCGCCGCCCCAGGAACCGCGCGGCCGGTCCGTCGCCCGGCTGCCCTGGCTCTCGACACTGGCCGTGACGGTCTTCGTCATGGTCGGCTCGGGTTTCGCCGGGCGGAGCCAGCCGGACCGCGTCCCGCTGGACGCCCCAGGACGGGCCCTGCTGATCTTCGGCGCGGCCCAGCTGCTCTTCCGGTACCGCTGCCCGCGCACCGTCGCCCTCGGCACCGCCGCGACCAGCGCCGTCTACCTCGTCGCCGGCTATCCGTACGGGCCGGTCTTCCTCACCCTCGCCCTGGGGGCCTTTGCGGCGATCGTCGCCGGGCACCGCAAGGCCGCCTGGTGCGCGCTGGGCGGGGTGTGGGCCGTCCACCTCCTGGTCGCCCACTGGCTCTACCGCTTCCTTCCGCCCCCGCACGACGGGCCCGCCCCCTGGGGCCAGGAACTGTTCGTCACCGCCTGGGCGGTGGCCGTGGTGGCGCTCTCCGAACTCGTACGGGTGCGCCGCGAACAACTCGCCAGGGCACGTGCCGAACGGGCCGCCGCGGAGCGCCGCCGGGCCGACGAGGAGCGGCTGCGGATCGCCCGCGAGCTGCATGACGTCCTCGCGCACTCCATCTCCGTCATCAACGTCCAGGCGGGCGTGGGGCTGGCGCTGCTGGAGCGCGACCCCGAGCAGGCGCGCAACGCGCTGACCACCATCAAAGCCGCGAGCAAGGAGGCGCTCGGCGAGGTCCGCCAGGTCCTCGACACCCTGCGTACGCCGGGCGACGCCCCGCGCTCCCCGGCCCCCGGACTGGACCGGCTGCCCGAACTCACCGCACAGGCCAGGAGCGCCGGCCTCACGGTGGACGTCACCACCGAGGGCACCCGCGCCGCCCTGGCGCCCGGCACCGACCTCGCCGCCTTCCGCATCGTCCAGGAAGCGCTCACCAACACCGTCCGCCACTCCGGCTCCCGCACCGCCCGGGTGCTGCTCCGCTACGTTCCCGGGGCACTGGAGATCCGGGTCGACGACGACGGCCCGGCGACCACCGGTCCCGGCGAGCTGACCGGCGGCGGCAACGGCCTGGCCGGGATGCGGGAACGGGCCGCGGCGCTGGGCGGCACCGTCGAGGCCGGCCGGCGCCCCGACGGCGGTTTCCGCGTCCTGGCCCGCATCCCGCTGGAGAAGCCGCGGACGACCGAGGAGGACCGGGCCCTGGACGCGGATACGGTGACCCGGAACCCCGCCACCGAGGAGGAGCCGTGATCCGGGTACTGCTCGCCGACGACCAACTGCTGGTCCGGGCCGGCTTCAAGGTGCTGCTGGACGCCCAGCCCGGCATCGAGGTGGTCGCCGAGGCCGCGGACGGGCAGCAGGCGCTGGCCGGGGTGCGCGCACACCGGCCCGACGTCGTCCTGATGGACATCCGGATGCCGGTGCTGGACGGTCTGGTCGCCACCCGCCGGATCACCGAGGACCCGCAGCTCGCCGATGTGAAGGTCGTCATGCTGACCACCTTCGAGCTGGACGAGTACGTCTTCGAGGCGATCCGCTCGGGGGCCTCCGGCTTCCTGGTCAAGGACACCGAACCGGAGGAGCTGCTGCGGGCCGTGCGCGCGGTGGTTGCCGGGGACGCACTGCTCTCGCCCGGTGTGACCCGCCGTCTGATCGCCGAGTTCGCGGCCCGCTCCAAGGAACCCGCCGCGGCCGGCGCCCTGTCCGGGCTCACCGACCGGGAGCGTGAGGTGATGGCCCTGGTCGGCATCGGTCTGTCCAACGAGGAGATCGCCCGCCGCCTGGTCGTCAGCCCGCTCACCGCGAAGACCCACGTCAGCCGCACCATGGTCAAGCTGGGCGCCCGCGACCGCGCCCAACTCGTCGTCCTGGCCTATGAGTCGGGGCTGGTGCGGCCGGGCTGGCTGGGCTGAATCCGGACGACGTCCCGGCCAGGGCGGAGCGCGCCCGCGGTCCGCGATGCGCCCCGCGCGCCTCAGATCCCGCCGCACTCCCGCCACAGCTCGGGAAGGGCCTTGTCGCCGGTGATCGTCAGGGTGTCCCAGGACAGGCGGTTCCACAGGGCGAGGTAGAGCTCCTCGGCCGGGCCCTCGATCGTGCAGTCGGCGGGCTGTGCGGGCTCCGGGCCGTCCGCGCCGGCGCCGGCGGTGGCCGTACGCACCGTGTGCGGGGGCGCCGCGGAGAGGCGGACGGTCCAGTCGGCGCCGGGGGTGTCGGTCGCGCGCAGCCGCAGCGTCCGCGGCAGGTCCGTACGGAGCCGGCTGCGGTCGAGGGAGTGAATGCCCGTCAGGAGTTCGTCGATGCCGTCGGCGGCGAAGGCGGCGGGAAGCGGGGTGAGGGAGGCGCCGATCGCCTGCTGGGCGTCCACGCGGTGCACGGACGTCTCGTGCGCCTGGCGGCGCGCCCAGAACTCCAGCGGGGACGGTGCGGGCCAGAACGTCCAGGCCGACAGGTCCTGCGGGGCCGTGTGCAGGGCCAGGACGAGCTGGTGGTGGCCCTCGCGCAGCCAGTCCACCAGCTCGCCGTCGGCCAGGTCCGGTGCCGCGGCGGGACGGCCGTACTGCTGCACGCCCTGCGTCACGATCTCCGTGGCCCAGCGGTGGACCCGCCCGACATGGACGACCAGATCCCGCATCTGCCACTCGGGACACGCCGGGACCGAGGCGTTTGGCCCCGCCTCCTCGGCGGCGTCGGCGAGCAGCCCCCCGTCCAGGCGCAGCGTTTCGACGAACTCAGTGATCTCCATGCTCACGAGTGTGCCAGCCGCCACTGACAGCCGGCCGCCGCGGGCCGCGGGTCGCATACGCGATCCCGGCCGCGGCCGCGGCGAGCAGGGCGACCGTCGTCAGCGCGACGGGCAGGCCGAACGCCTCGGCGAGGAACCCGATGGCGGGCGGGCCGAGCAGCATGCCGCCGTAGCCGATGGTCGAGGCCACCGCGACGCCGTCCGCGCCGCCGCTCTCGCCGGCCCGGGCGATGGCGACCGGGAAGATGTTGGCGAGCCCGATGCCCGCGACGGCGAAGCCGAGACAGGCCGACCAGGCGGTGGGCGCGAGCGCGCCGAGCAGCATCCCGGCGGTCGCCGTCGTCCCGCCCGCGATCAGCGACCGGGCCGGGCCGAAGCGCTGCACCACCGCTGTTCCGGACAGCCGTCCCAGGGTCATCGCCAGCGCGAACACCGCGTATCCGGCGGCGGCCATCCCCGGACCGGCACCCAGGTCCTGGGAGAGGTGCAGCGCACCCCAGTCGGCCATCGCCCCCTCCCCGTACGCGGTGCACAGGGCGATCAGGCCGAACACGAGGACCAGACGGGCCGGACGCCGCCCCCGTCCCTCGCCGGCGGTCCCGGGGCCGTCCTGCGCCGCCGGCATCCGCTCGGGCACGACCGGTGCGGGGTGGGTGTGCAGTACGCGCCCCGCAACGGCCGTCGCCAGCAGGCCGGTTGCGGCGAGCAGCGACAGATGGGCGAGGGGGGAGAGGCCGCCCGCGATCAGTGCGCCGAGCCCGGCGCCGAGCATGCCGCCGAGGCTGAAGGCGGCGTGGAAGCTCGGCATCACCGGGCGGCGCAGGGCCGCGATGAGGTCGACGGCGGCGCTGTTCATCGCGACGTTGAGGGAGCCGTACGCGGCGCCGAAGAGCAGCAGGACCAGCCCCAGCGCGGTCGCCGAGCGGGTGAGCGGCGGCAGCACGATGCTCAGTGCGAGGGCGGCCGCGGAGGCGGTCGTCACGGCATGGCTGCCGAACCGCCGGCACAGCCGCCCGGTGATCATCATGAAGGCGACCGCGCCCGCCGACACGCCGAGCAGCGCGAGCCCGAGGGTGCCCGCGCCGGCGCCGGTCTGCGCCTTGATCGCGGGAATGCGCACGACCCATCCGGCGAAGAGGAAGCCGTCCATGGCGAAGAACGCGGTGAGGGCGATGCGCAGACGGGTCAGCTGGGGCTGATCGTGGGGGTTTCGGTGGGTTCGGGGGTGTCGATCGGTGGGTGCGGAGCCCTGGTCCCGGGTGAGGACCCTCCGTATTTTGTTTAGCGTCGGCACAAAGCCAGAATAGGGGTGTGACCCAGACTCGGACAACCAGGCTGGAGCGGGGCCGTGGCGCCCTCGGACCCGCACTGGAGCTCGTACACACCGGACGCGCGCCCACCCGCGCCGTCCTGACCTCCGAACTCGGCGTTACCCGCGCCACCGCGGGCGCCGTGGCCGCCGAGCTCGAAGCCCTCGGCCTGATCACCGTCGACTCCCGGCCCACCGCATCCGCCGGCTCCCAAGGACGCCCCTCCCACCGGCTGTTCGTCAACGAGAACGGCCCCGTCGTGCTCGCCGCGCAGATCCACGCCGACGGGTTCCGGGTCGCGCTGGTCGGCCTGGGGGGCCGCATCGTGGCGACCTCGACCGGCTGCGGCACCATCCCCGCCGACCCGGCCCATGTCCTCGCCGACGTCGTGGCGGCCGGCGCGGACCTGCTGCGCGAGACCGGCCGGCGCTGCCTGGGCGCCGGCCTCGCGGTGCCGTCCGCGGTCGCGGAACCGGACGGCGAGGCCCTCAACCCGCTGCACCTCGCCTGGCCTTCCGGCGCCCCCGTACGGGAACTCTTCCTGCGTGCGCTGACCGAGGCCGGCATCCCGGCTGCGACCGGGACGATCGGCTTCACCGGCAACGACGTCAACCTCATGGCGCTCGCCGAACACCGGCACGGCGCCGGCCGGGGCGCCCGCGATCTGCTCTGTGTGGCCTCCGGGCACCGGGGCGTCGGCGGCGCGCTGGTGCTCGACGGGCGGCTGCACAGCGGGAGTTCGGGCCTGGCCCTGGAGGTGGGCCATCTGACCGTCAACCCCGAGGGAGCCCCCTGCCACTGCGGCAGCCGCGGCTGTCTGGACGTCGAGGCGGACCCGCTCGCCTTCCTCATCGCGGCCGGCCGAGAGCCGGGCCCGGAGGTCTCGCTGCTCCAGCAGGCGGCCGAGCTGCTCCGGGACGAGTACGCCGACCCGGGAGTACGCGCCGCGGCCGATCTCCTCATCGACCGCCTCGGACTGGGCATCGCCGGACTCGTCAACATCCTCAACCCCGACCGCATCATCCTCGGCGGGCTGCACCGCGCCCTGGTGGAGGCCGACCCGGAGCGGCTGCGCGCGGTGGTCGCCGACCGCAGCCTGTGGGGCCGCAGCGGCGGGGTGCCGATCCTGCCGTGCAGCCTCGACCACAACAGCCTGGTCGGCGCGGCGGAGCTGGCCTGGCAGCCGGTGCTGGACGATCCGCTGGCCGTGGTGGAGGGGTAGCGGGCGGGGCGGCGGGGCGCGGTGGACAGGCCGGGGGGCGGCCCCGCCGTCAGCTGACGGCGCCTCCCGTGCCCGGCCAGCCGGCCGCGAACGCCCGCGCCGGGTTGGCCGTCAGAAAGCGCGTCACCACGTCCTCACCCAGGGCGAGTTCGAGCCGCTCCCGGTGGCGGCGCAGCAGATACGGCATCCCCGGGCCGCCGTTCACCGACCGGGCACCGGCCGTCGTGGTGTCGCCGCCGAGCAGGATCCGGTCCCCGAAACCCGCATCGGCGAGCGCGGCCAGCGCGTCCGGGAGCCGCCAGTCGGTCGCTTGGTGCGCGCGCGAGGGGCCGTCGAAGGCCAGATACGCCCCCGCCTGCGCGGCCGCCCGGTGCACCACGAGATCGGGTGAACGGTTGAGATGCCCGAGGATCACCCGGTCCGGCGGGACCGCCCGCTGCCCGCAGAGCAGCTCCAGTACGTCCAGCGCACCGGTGCCCAGCTCCAGATGGACGCCGATGGCCGCGCCGGTCGCCTGCTGGGCCTCGGCGGCCGCGGCCATGACGTACCGGGCGTGGCGGTCCAGGCCGTGGAAGCCGCCCGCGACCTTGATCATTCCGGCCCGCGGTCCGGTCCCGCCGATGCCTTCGGTCAGCTCGGCGACGAACAGCCCGGCCAGGTCCGGACGGACGCGGTCCAGCACCTCGGGGGCGTAGTGCACCGCCTGGTGCAGCCCGGTGGCGGCGACGATCCGTACCCCCGACTCCCTGGACAGCCGCGGCAGTTCGGCCGCACCCCGGCCCATGCCGTACGGCGTCCACTGGATCACCGCCGCGCCGCCGGCCGCGCGAAAGGCGCTCAGCTCGGCGGCCGCGGCCTCCGGGTCGGCCAGCTCCTGGCCCGCCAGCAGGGGGCTGCGCAGGAAGAGGTGGTCGTGCGCGTCGCAGACACCGAGGTCGGCGGGGGCGATATCGCCGAGGACGGTACGGACGGCCGGGGCGGGGGCGCCCGCGGCACCGGCGGGACCGGCAGCGGCCGGCCCGGGAAGCGGGCTCACCACTGCCGCCCCGTGCCCAGCCGCCCGACGCCCGGCGCGGACAGATGCAGCACCTGATAGCGGTCGCCCGCGTCAGGGGACACGCCGTCCGCCCACAGGGTGAAGTGGACCAGCTCCCAGTGCCGCGGGTCGACGGCCAGCGCGGTGGAGTGCACCCCGTCCGCCGCGGCGAGCTCCTCGTGGGCGGCCACCGCCTGTGCGACGGCGGTGGGCACGTCGGCGCGCTCGGCGAGGCTCTCGGTCCGCCGGGTGAAGGCGCGGGGGGCCGCCCCGGCGGCCGGACCGGGCCGGTGGAACAGGCCCTGCCAGTGCTGGACCACCGGCCGTCCGAAGTCGCGGACCACACCGCGGAATCCGTCACCGACGAGGAAGCGGTTCATCGCCTCCGGATCGGCCCAGAGGTAGAACGGCGCGTACTGGTTGACCGGCGAGCCGTCGACCCCGCGCTCGCGGATCCCGTAGGCCTTGAGGCCGAGCCCCGCGAAGTCGTCGAGAAGGTGGCCCTTGGACGCCACCCGGTGCCGGATGATCCGCATGTCGTAGTCGGCGGGCAGGGTGATCGCGTACTGCATGGCGTGCATGAGGAAGCTCCGTACGGGGGCGGTGGGCTGGGGCTGGGCCGATCGGTCGTGTCGTGGGCGGTCACGCGCCCGGGTAGTCCGCCTCGCCGACCAGCTCGGCCCACTCGGCCGTGGTGCCGTCGTCGGCGGCCTCGACGGTCGCCAGGTGGGTCATGAAGGTGTCGGGCGCCGCGCCGTGCCAATGCCGTTCGCCCGGTGCGATCCAGACGGTGTCCCCGGCGCGGATCGGCTCGACGGGGCCGCCCGCGCGCTGCACCAGGCCGGCACCCTCGGTGACGTGCAGGACCTGGCCGTGCGGATGGGTGTGCCAGGCGGTGTGCGCGCCGGGCGCGAAGTGCACGCTGAACATCCGCAGACGGGAGGGCGCCGGCGGGGCGGCAATCTCATCGAGCCAGACGGTCCCGGTGAAGTGCGCGGCGGGGCCCGGCTGACTGGCGGGCCGCTGTCGGGTGATCTCCATGGGGGTGAACTCCTTTACGGGATACGGGATACGGGATACGGGCTATGGGTTACCGGTGTGGTGTGCGTGTATCGGTGCGCGGGGGCTGCCGGGGCCGGACGGACACCGGGCGCGCGGCAGGACTCAGCCGGCCGTGACCTGGGCGGCGAGCAGGGCCAGCACGCCCTCCACGGCCGCGTCGAACGGCGCCGGGTCGTCGGCCGCGCGGGCCAGCACATATCCGCCCTGGACCACGGCGGCGACGGTCGCGGCGGTGGCCGCCGGATCCAGCCCCGCGGCCAGTTCGCCGCGCCGCTGCCCCTCGGCGAGGACCCCGGCGATCCGGCCCTGGAGCCAGCCGAACATCTCGTCCAGCGGCGCCCGCAGCTCGGGGCTCCGCACCACGTCCCGGTCCTGTGTCATCCGGCCGATCGGGCAGCCGCGCAGCACCCGCCGCTCCCGCAGCAGATAGGCGGCGACCCGCTCGTACGCCGTGCCGGGGCCGGTCAGACACTCCTCGGCGGCCTGCTTCATGCCCTCCGCAGTGCGCCGGATCGCCGCCAGTGCGAGGTCGGACTTGCCGGAGAAGTGGTGGTACATGCTGCCCTGGCCCACGCCCGCGCGCTCCAGGATCGCCTTGGGGCTGGTACCGACATAGCCCCGCTCCCAGAGGAGCTCCTGGGTGCTGTGCACCAGCCGATCCCGGGTGCCGAGCGGTTCCTGCGCGCCGAGCTGTCCCTGAGTGCCGAGCTGTCCCTGAGTGCTCATGAGCGCACTGTACATACTAGTAGTTACAGAGATCAACAAAGGGACCGCCGCACCCCCTGGAGTAGTCGCTCCCGCGCCGCGTACTGCCCCCGTCGTACGGACGGAGCCGCTGGCCGGACGACGACCGGAGGGCCTCGGGCGGCGAGGCTCGAAGAAGACGTGACAGAGCCCTTCCCACCGAAGAGTTGATCGTGATGTCCGAGCTGGCCGAACCCTGGTCCGGCGGCGGCCCGGGACCCTGGATCCTGTTCCGACGAGGAGGAGTGCTGGCGCCGGATGTCCGTCCTGGAGGAGCACTTCGGCGCCGGTCCCAAGACGGGGGCCGCATGACCGCCGCTGCCGGAGCCACCGCATACGAGCGGCCCGGGTAGTCCGGGGGCGGGGTGGGGGTCAATGGGCCGGACCCGCCCGGGGCCCGGCCCGGCCCGTCAGCCGACCCTCGCGCCCCGTGTCCGGGAGCGCCCGTCGGTCGTCCGGGGCTCGTCCTCCAGCCGCAGCGGCTGCCAGCGCGCCCGGGCCGCGGGGGTCTCGTCGGGTGGGGTGGCCAGGGCCGGAAGGGTGAACCACACGACCTTGCCGTTGCCCTCCGCGCGCATCCCCCAGCTCTCGCTGAGCGCCGCGACCAGCGCCAGACCGCGACCGCAGGTCTCCCAGCTGCCGGCGGCCCGGATCCGCGGCAGCCGGGGGTCCTCGTCGTGCACCGAGACCGTCAACTGATCGAGGAGTACGCACAGTTCGACGGTGCACTGCTTGGTGAAGCGGGCGTGCCGGTGGACGTTGGCGAGGAGTTCGGTCACCCCGAGCGCGGCGGGGTCGATCAAGGCGTCGAGACGCCAGTGCCGCAGCTGTGCGGAGACGATGCTGCGCACATGGCTGATGCGGGCCGGAACGGCCTGGAGCTCCACCGTGCAGTGCCTGCTGGGCTGCGTGATCACGACCGCGACTCCCTGATGAGGCCGGGCGCCCCCCGTACCGGGCAGGGGCGAAGATCGGGTCCAGCGATGCCCGCCGCATCACAACGTCACCGCTGGTGAACCCTCAGTGATACGAGTCCAGGGTCAGTCAGCCGGTGCGCTCCCGCAACCGCACCACCTCGGCCGGGGAGGCGGAGCCGGCGTTCAGGCACGTGGCGGACGCGCCGCCTCCAGGGCCTTGAAGAAGAGTTCCGGGGCACCGAGGGTCAGCGAGTAGCGGTGCCCGTTGAGGGTGGCCAGCGCCCGGTCCCGGGCCGCGAACAGCGGCCGGTGGGCCTGTACGGCCTGCAGCGGGGCGCTGTCGATCTCCGTGCCGTAGCTGGTCAGCAGCGCCAGCCTGCCGTCTCTGATGACCACCTGGCCGGCGCGGGTCAGTGACCGCAGCCACCGCTCGATCCGTACGCCGGTCGCGTTGAACTCCGGCTCCGCCATGGCCGGCACCTCCTCGGTGAGACGGGCAGGTGCCCTCCACCGCCCCTTGTGGGAAGTTTGCCGCGAGGACGCCCGGTGCACCAGGGTCCCCGGCGTCCGAGGCCCGCAACAGCCCCCTCCCAGGGCCTCCTTGGGGTATCCCAAAGTGATGTTTATGCAGGTGAGAAGGGTGCCGAGGGTGGCTATAGTCGGAATCGGCCCGGCGTAGCGCACGGGTCTGGAAACCCCCTGAGGAGTGCGCCGGTGAGCACCGCACAGCAGCCGCAGAGCCGGCCCGACCACGAGAGCGCGGCCGGGGCCCCGGCGCCGACCGTCGATGTCGACCGCTCGGACCCGGACTACCGCAGCTGGCTCAACGAAGCCGTACGCAAGGTCCAGGCGGACGCCAACCGCACCGCCGACACCCACCTCCTGCGCTTCCCGCTGCCCGAGAAGTGGGGCATCGACCTCTACCTCAAGGACGAGTCGACCCACCCCACCGGCAGCCTCAAGCACCGGCTGGCCCGCTCGCTCTTCCTCTACGGGCTGTGCAACGGCTGGATCCGTCCGGGCAAGCCCGTCATCGAGGCCTCCAGTGGTTCCACGGCGGTCTCCGAGGCGTACTTCGCCTCGCTGATCGGGGTGCCGTTCATCGCCGTGATGCCGGCCACCACCAGCCGGGAGAAGACCCGGCTGATCGAATTCCACGGTGGCACCTGCCATCTGGTCCAGGACCCGCGGACCGTCTACGAGGTCTCCGCCCGGCTCGCCGCCGAGTCCGGCGGCCACTACATGGACCAGTTCACCTACGCCGAACGCGCCACGGACTGGCGGGGCAACAACAACATCGCCGAGTCGATCTACCAGCAGCTGCGGCTGGAGCGCTACCCGGAACCGGCCTGGATCGTGGCCACCGCGGGCACCGGCGGCACCTCCGCGACCATCGCCCGCTATGTGCACTACATGCAGTACGACACCCGTATCTGTGTGCCCGACCCGGAGAACTCCTGCTTCTTCGACGGCTGGCTCACCGGCGACGCCGGGACCGGCTGCGAGACCGCCTCCCGGATCGAGGGCATCGGGCGGCCCCGGATGGAGCCGAGCTTCCTACCCGGTGCGATAGACCGGATGATGAAGGTGCCGGACGCCGCCAGCATCGCCGCCGTCCGTGCCCTGGAGGCGGCGATCGGCCGCAAGGCGGGCGGCTCGACCGGTACCGGCCTGTGGAGCGCGCTGAAGATCGTCGCGGAGATGGTCGCCGAGGGCCGCAGGGGATCCGTCGTCACGCTGCTGTGCGACCCCGGGGACCGCTACCTCGACAAGTACTACTCCGACGACTGGCTGGCCTCCCAGGGGCTGGACATCGCGCCGTACGCGCGCGCCATCGAGGAGTTCCTGGCCACGGGGGCCTGGCCTTCCTGAGGGCGGCGGTCCGCCCGCCGGCCGCGGGGGCTCCGGCTGCCGGCCCGGACCGGGTGCACCGGCGGGCCGCGCCGCGGCTCAGGCCCCGGTGAGCCGCCGGTCCAGGGCCCGCGCCGACTCGCGGAAGGCACGGCCCAGGCCGGGCCTGGCCAGTGTCATCGCCCAGCGGAACGGCGCCGGGCCGTCCGCCGCGAAGGTCCACCGCAGCCGGGTGCCGCCTCCCGAGGGCGTCAGCCGCCAGTCCTCCAACAGGGCCCGCAGACCAGGGGCGTTGGTGGTGTCGACCCGGTAGGCGTAGTGGTCGTCCGGCTCGGCGGCCAGGACCGTCTCGGTGAAGCGGGTGCCACCCGCCAGCCGTACCTCCCGCCCCCGGCCGTCAGCAGTCGGCGCCGCCCGGGCCACGCCCGTGAACCAGGCCGACCAGCCCGGCACATCGTCCGCCAGCGCCGCGTACACCGCCTTCGGCGGCGCGGCGATGTCCGCGGCGAAGACCAGCCGCAGCGGGGCGGACCCGGCGAAGTCGAGCTCGACGGGGCGGAGTCGGCGTGCCATGGGACGAGCACCCCCTGCAAGGCGGTCAGCGGAAGCCGGGGGCGGCTGCCCGGCGCCCGCCACCATAGCTGACGCGCCGTCAGAAGTCTCTGGTCCGTGCAGCCCCCACCGCCCCCCCCGGTCAGCCCGCCGCGTCCGCCGGCTGCTCGCCCGCCACCACCAGCTCCGGCGGCAGCTCCGCGAACTCCGCCCGCGTCCCGGCCGGCAGCCCGGCGTCCGTCACCAGCACATCGACTTCGTCCAGCGAGGCGAACGAACTCAGCCCGACCTTGCCCCACTTGGTGTGGTCGGCGACCACCACCACCCGCCGCGCGGACCGTACGAAGTGCCGGTTGGTCTCCGCCTCCGCCAGATTCGGCGTCGACAGCCCCGCCTCCACCGATATGCCGTGCACCCCGAGGAACAGCACATCGAAGTGCAGCGACCGGATCGCCGCGTCGGCCACCGGCCCCACCAGCGTGTCCGACGGCGTGCGCACGCCGCCCGTCAGGACCACCGTCGCGGCCCCCGCACGCGGCGCCCCGCCGGCGCTGGCCGCCGCCCGCTGCGCGGTGTAGAACACATCGGCCACCCGCACCGAATTCGTCACCACCGTCAGATCCGGGACATCCAGCAACTGCTGCGCCAGCGCGAACGCGGTCGTGCCGCCCGCCAGCGCGATCGCACTGCCCGGCGCCGCCATCTCGGCCGCAGCCCTGGCGATGTCCTCCTTGGCGCTCAGCTCCAGCGCCGACTTCGCCTCGAAACCGGGCTCGTGCGCGCTCGGCTCGCTCACCGGCACCGCGCCGCCGTGCACCTTCTCCAGCATGCCCTGGCGCGCGAGCGCGTCCAGATCGCGACGGACCGTCATGTCCGACACGCTCAGCTTGCGGGTGAGCTCATTGACCCGCACCCCGCCGCGCCGCCTGACCTCGTCGAGAATCAGGGCACGCCGCTGCTCCGCAAGGAGGTTCTGGCTGTCGCTCACCCCGGCCCGTCCCTTCCGCCCGGCTCGCCACGTCGGGTCGTACGCGCTGGCTCCCGCCTGCGATCATTGGTTCCCTCATCCTCGCACGCGCCACTGACAGCGCCCCCGCGGCCGCCCGGGACACCGCCGTGCGGCACCCAGCTGTCCGGAACGGGTGGAGGCGCATCCGCCCGCAGGGGACAATCCTTGAGGCACCGCACCGCACGGGCCGCACGGACAACGGGGGAAAGCCAGTGGAGACCGCGGAACCGACACCGCACGCCCGCCCAACGCACCCTGCCGCGACCGGAGATCGGCCACCGGCCGACGCACCGCAGCTCTCACTGGAGCTGCTGGTGCACGGCGTCGGCGGCACCACCGCGCAGAAGATGCTCGGCGACCCGCGGGTGCAGCTGATCACCGGCGACGACACCGCCGCCTGCTACCGCCGTACGGAGGACGCGGACGCGGAGCAGCGGCCCGAGGACTACCACGGCCGGCCGGTCCGCGAGGCGTACTGCTGGTCCAATCTCACCTCCGGCAACGGCGCCCGCGCCCTGTGGCTGATCCTGGTGCCCTTCATGGTCGCCAACCTCGCCCACTGGATGCGCCCCGCCGCCCCGGCCGGCCACCGGGCACAGCGGATCTACGACCTCCTGGTGCGCCTGCTCGCGCTCACCCTCACTGTCCTGCTGGCCGCCGCGGCCTGCGAGGTCGCCCTCGACCTCACGGCCTGGCAGTGCGCCGGCACCACCGCCTGCTCCGCCGGCAAGTCCTGGCTGGGCTTCCTCAGCCCCGACAACTCCGGCTGGTGGAGCGCCCCCGGCCGCCGCCTCGCGCTCGCCTCCGTGGTGCCGCTGCTCGTCATCGGCTTCCTGTGGTGGCTCTCGCACCGCACCTGGAGCGCGTACGAATCCGCCTCCCCGCCGCCCCGGCAGCCCGGCAGCTCCCGCTACACACCGCACGCGGAACGCACCGCGCTCAGCCTGGAGGGCTTCTGGTACGGCCGCCGGCTGGTCGCCCGGCTGCGCGCCGCGCACACCACGGCCGGGGTGCTGACCATCGCCGCGGTGCTGCTCGCCGCCGGCGCCGAGACGGACCGGCGGGCCGGCGGCCAGACGGCCCTCGCCGTCACCGGCCGGGCGCTGACCGCCCTGGTCATCCTGCTCGCCGCGGTCACGCTCATCCTCGTCTGGCGGACCGCCCGCAGCGAGGCCGCCCCCGACGACGAATCCGACCGCCTGGTCGTACGGGCCCTGCCGTACGCCGCGCTCGCCGTGCTCGCGCTGATCGCCGTGCACACCGGCTGGGCGCGCCCCGCGGCCCGCAGTCAGGGCCCGCTGCCCGGCGCCTCCGCCTTCGGCGGCATCGCGGCCTTCCAGGGCCTGCTGGTCCTCGCGCTGGCGGTGACCGCCTGGGTGCTGCAGCGCGCCGCCCGCGACGACGAGCGCACCGCCCTGCGCGGCATGGGCGGGCCCGCCGTCGCCCTGCTGGCCTGCGCGGTCGGCGGTGTCCTGTCCGGGGGCGTGGCCCAGCGCTTCGCCGACTGGATGGACGGCGGCGCGACGCCCGGCCAGGAGAACGCCCCCATCCCCGGCCCGCCGGTCCTGCTGTCCTGGCAGGCGTCGGTCATCCCCGTGCTGCTGGTGGTGGTCGCGGTCGTCGCCGTGCTCGCGGCCGTCCGCGTGGTGATCGTCCGCGGGCAGGTGGTCAAGGACGTTCCCGGGCTCTACGACCCGCGCGAGCGCCCCGACGAGCGCCGTACGCGGCGGATCGCCGGCACCATCGCCCGCGCCGGACTCACCGACGCGGCACCCGTCCTGGTCGCTGCCACCGCCGTGGTCACCCTCGTCCTGGGAGCCGGCGCGGTGGCCGGTGCCGGCCTCACCCGCCTGGCGCCCGGCCCCGCCACCGCCGGGGCACCGCCCGTCGTGCACGCCGCCGCCGAGACCGCCGAGTCCCTCGGCTCCTGGATGATGGGCGCCGGCGTCATACTGCTGATCGCCATGGGCCGGCGCGCCTACCGCGATCACTCCGCCCGCCGCACCATCGGCATCCTCTGGGACGTCGGGACGTTCTGGCCGCGCGCCGCCCACCCGTTCGCGCCGCCCTGCTACGCCGAGCGCGCCGTCCCCGACCTCACCTGGCGGATGGCCACCTGGACCGAGCGGTTCGACGGCCGCCTGGTGATCTCCGGACACTCCCAGGGCAGTGTGCTGGCGGCCGCCGCCGTCTGGCAGCTCGACCTGGTCACCCGCAGCCGGGTCGCCCTGCTGACGTACGGCAGCCCCCTGGAACGCCTCTACGGGCGCTGGTTCCCCGCCTTCTTCGGACCGCCCGCGCTCACCGGACTGCACCGCGAGATGGACGACTGGCGCAACCTGTGGCGCTTCACCGACCCCATCGGCGGCCCGATCCTGCTCACCTGCGAGGACGGCCGGCGGATCGACCAGGGCCCGCTGCGCGACCCGCTCGCCTTCGGCCGCACCCTGCAGAACCCGCTGCCCGCCCAGATCCTGGGCCACAGCGACTACCAGTCCGACCCGGTCTTCGAAACGGTCCGCGCCGAGCTGATCGCCCGGCTCGACCCGGCGGTGCCGAGCCAGCGGGAAGAACCCGAGGGCGGCCCCGGCTGCCGGCGGCCGGGGTCGGGACCGCCGGCCGCTCAGGACAGTTCGGGCAGATCGTCCGCGTAGAGCAGGGTCAGGTCGTCGGTGCTCGGGTCGGCCAGCTGCGCCACCCGGCCCGCGTGCCGCTCGACCATCGCCTCGAACGTCTGCCGCGCGGTACGCCCGTTGCCGAAGGAGGGGCCCTTGGGCAGTACGGTGAAGTACTTCAGTAGCGCCTCGCCGGCCCCCTCGGCGAGGCGGTACTCGTGCTCCTCGCCCTGCTGCTCGACGATCCGCAGCAGCTCCTCGGGGGCGTAGTCGCCGAAGGTGATGGTCCGTGAGAAGCGCGATGCCACACCGGGGTTGACCGCGAGGAAGCGCTCCATCTCGGCGGTGTAGCCCGCCACGATCACCACCACCGCGTCCCGGTGGTCCTCCATCAGCTTCACGAGGGTGTCGATGGCCTCCTTGCCGAAGTCCCGGCCGGAGTCCTCGGGGGAGAGGGCGTACGCCTCGTCGATGAACAGCACCCCGCCGCGCGCCCGGTCGAACGCCTCCTGCGTACGGATGGCCGTCGAGCCGATGTGCTCGCCCACCAGGTCCACCCGCGACACCTCGACCAGATGCCCGCGCTCCAACACCCCCAGGGACGCCAGGATTTCGCCGTAGAGCCGGGCCACGGTCGTCTTGCCGGTGCCGGGGGAGCCGGTGAACACCAGATGGCGGCGCACGGAGGCGGCCTTCAGGCCCGCCTGCTGCCGCCGGCGTCCCACCTCGATCATGTTGATCAGGCTGCGGACCTCGCGCTTGACGCTCTCCAGCCCCACCAGGGTGTCGAGTTCGCCCAGCACCTCGTCGGAGGGCCGGCTGCTGACGACCGGCTCGGCCGCCGCGGCGGCGGGCAGCGGGCTCTGCGCCGGGACGTTGCCCAGCAGCCCGGCCGTCTGCGTCGCCGGCTGCACGGCGGGCGCCGCCACGGCGGCCGGCGGCGCCGCGGCCCGGCTCTCGTCGCTGGTGCAGTCCTGGACCGTGGGCCCGTCACCCTGCCCGGCGCCGCTGTCGGCGAACTCGTAGCCGCCGCGGGCGCACCGCTCCGTACGGCACCGCGTCAGCGTCGTACGGCAGCCGTCGATGACGTGGAAGCCGAAGCCGGAGCTCCCGGTGACCCGGCAGCCGTGGAAGGTGCCGCGGCCCTCGGCCGAGACGTAGAACCCGGCCTCGGCCGGTGAACTCACCGTGCAGCCCTCAATGGTGGGATCCGCGCCCTTGGTGACGATCACGCCGGTCTGCGCCCCGTCGATGGTGCAGTTGGCGAGCGTGCCGCCGCTGCCGTGGTCGCGGAACCAGGCACCGGTCGCCGCCTCGCGGATCCGGCAGTCGTCCAGCTGCACGGTCGCCCCGTCGCTCACCGACACCGCGGTGTTGCGGACCTGCGCGATGTCGCAGTCCACCACGTCGGCGCGGGAGCCGCGGTCCAGCACGAACAGTGCGTCCGGCACGTCATGGACCCGTGTCGAGTCCAGCACGGCGGTGGCGCCGTCGCTGACCCACACCGCCGGGTAGTCGCCGGTGCTGTCGTGGATCTCGCACTGGTTGGCGTCCACCCGGGTGCCCGGGTCCCATACGGACAGGCCGTTGCGGCCGAAGTGCCGCACCGTGCTGCGGGTCAGCGTCAGCACCGAACGCGACCGCAGGTCGACCGCGTTCTCCGGGATGTCGTGGATGTCGCAGTCGGCCAGCGTGAGGACCGCGTCGGTGTCCAGGGTGACGCCGTCGGCGGAGGTCCGGTGCACCGTGCAGTCCGTGAGGTGGCCGGTGGCCCGCGCGGCCACCTGGATGCCCGCGCCCTTGATCTCGTACAGCTCGCAGCCCACCGCCTCGACCGCGCTGCCCTCGCCGTTGACCGACAGCCCGGCGCCCGAGGCATGGTGGATCCGGCAGTTCTCCAGCCGGGGATGGGCCCCGCCGCGCACCGCCACCCCGGTCTGCCCGGCGGCCACCACCTCGCACTCCTCGAAGAGGCCGCCGGCCCCCTCCAGGACGCTGATGCCCACCCCGCCCGCGTTGTCGACCGTGCAGCGGCGCACCGTCGGGCGGGCGCCGCCGCGGACCTCGATGCCGGACGCGGATCGGGTCACCACTCTCAGACCGGTCAGCTCCGGCGCGCCGTCCTCCACCAGCAGCGCGGGCGAGGCCGAATCCGTCGCCTCCAGATGCAGATCGTGGACGGTCGCGGAGGCCCGTATCGTCAGCGCGACCCCGTCGGCCGGGGCGATCCGCACCGAACCGCGCGACCCGTCCGGGCCGCGCAGCGTCACCGCGCGCTGCAGCACCAGGTTCTCCCGGTACGTACCGGCCGGGACGGTCAGCACATCACCGTCCCCGGCGGCCTCCAGGGCGGCGGCGAGCGAGCTGTACTCCCCGGTGCGGCGCCGCCAACGCGACGTTCCGGAGTGCGTCACCTGGACCGAGCCCTGTGCCATGGCGCTGTCGTGCCCCCACCTCGTGCGGCTGATGTCGTCCCGGCAGCCATCCGTACGCGGATGTCCGCATTCGGGTCCTCCGAGCCCCAGCCGAGAGGCTGGCGCCCCCACCGTAGCGCGCCCGGCGGGCGGCAGTTGACACGGTCAGCGCCTGGTCAGCCCCGAAGGAACGGACGGCTCAACTCCCGGCGTCGGCCCGGCCCCAGTCCTGGCCCGCGCGCTCCCACTCCGCGTCCCAGCGGCGGAAACGACGCACCATCAGCTGCCCGACGACCAGGCGCCGGCCACCCTCGATCAGCCCGCCGACGGCGGCCGTGGTGCCCAGACCGGCCAGTACGGCGTGCGTACCGGCCGTGCTGACGTCCATCGGCCGGGGCATCACCCGGCCCCGTACGTCCGTCCAGATGCGGAACCGCTCACCGGACTCCACCGGGCGCGGCGCGGCGAGCTGCCCGGTATGCGCGCTGCCGTCGACGGCCGTCCAGCGGGCGACCACCCGCAGGTGCGCATCGCGCTGCGACGAGGTCTCCGGATCGGGGTCGAGCGGGGCCCGGGAGACCAGCCGGTCGACCGTGACCCACACCAGATGGCGCTGCTGATGCTGCAGACGTACGGTCTCCAGCAGCGCGCCGTGCGCCGCCCGTCCGGTAAGCCAGCCCGCGAAGGGCGCCCCGAGAGCGATCAGGAGGGCGGCGGCGAGCGCCACCCAGGCCTCGATCCGGTCGGTCCGGCGCCGCAGGGGATTGCGCCGCCAGCGCCATACGCCTCGTATCGCTCGCATCCTCGCCCCCTCTCCGTGTCCGTGAATACCTCATCAGGGGTGCTCCATGCGAGAGTTCTGACAAGAGAGAGTTACCTCACGCCGTACGGAGTGCGGCTTGCGGCCGTACGGAGGGCAGGTCCCGGGGCCGTCCGGGGCCGGGGCGCTCAGCGCAGCCGTACCGCGAGGGTCACCACCGCGCCCGCCCCCGGAGCCGCCGCGGTGACCGTGAACCGGTCCGCCACCAGGCGCGCCAGCCACAGCCCGCGCCCCTTCGTCGCACCGTCCAGGCCCGGCAGGAGCTCGGGGATCACCGCCTCGCTGAACCCGGGCCCCGCGTCGCTGATCCGGCACTCCAGCTCATCGTCCACCCGCCGCAGCACCAGCTGCCCCGAACCGCCCGCATGCTCCACGGCGTTCCCCGCGATCTCGTCCACGGCCAGGACGAATTCGCCCCGCCGCGGCTCGCACAGGCCCTCCCGGGCGGCGCACTCCTCGACCAGCAGCCGCAGCTGCGGCAGCAGCCGGGCGGTGAAGCGCCGTTGGAGCAGCCGGCGGCCGGACTCCTCGGCCGGATCCTCCGCCGGGCCCGCAGCATCGGGGTTCACCACGGACGTACCACCTCCGTCAGCACCAGCAGCGGCACCGTCCCGCCGCCCAGCCGCCGCAGCATCCGGCGCTGCCCGCGGTGGCAGCGCACCTCGATCAGTTCATGGCCCACGGCGCCGCGGGCCAGCGTGAGCAGGCTGACGGCGCAGCCCACCGAGAGGAAGTGCAGCCGGGTCAGATCGACCGTCAGCCGCCCGGCCGGCGCCGTGTGCGCCAGTGCGATCTGCAGCGCCGTGCGGAAGGCGTCGTGATGCGCGGCGTCCGCCTCGCCGATGAAGCGCAGCGCGCCGTCCGGGTCGCGCACGGAGCGCAGATCGCCCAGACGTTCCAGCAGCGCGCGCGGGTGCGCCCGTGCCATGGCGGCGACCACCGAGCGGTCGAACCGGCGGCGGTCGTAGGCGCAGACCTCCGTGTACGGGCGGCCGGCGAAGAGCTCCCCTGCGCCCGTCTCGCGGCAGGCCATCGCCTCGACGTCCGAGCCCAGCGCGGCCACCCAGCCCATGTCGACGAACGCCCGCAGGCCCGTATAGCCCTCGGCCGTCGCCCGGTCGGTCTCCGCGGACAGCCGGTCCAGCTGCCGCCCGGCGGTGAACTCGGTGTCCGGCGAGATCACCTCGTGCATGCTGCTCACCACCAACTGGCCGCGGGCGCGCGCCTGGATCGTGCTGCGGCTGGGGAAGTCGATCCGGGCCAGCACCTCCTCCTCGGGCACCCCGGGGCAGGGCAGGACCAGTACCTTCTCGCCGCGGGCCAGCCCGAGCCGTACGAAAGCCGTGACGACCTCCCAGCGCACCTCGTCATTGCCGTAACTCACAAAGGCGTGGTCTCCGGGCCGCAGCTGCTGGACAGGGATCAGATGGTCGCTTCCGGTGTCCCTCGCAGGCATCGACACGCGGTCTCTGTCTCCCGTCGCCCTCGCCCCTCGGCGGCGCCGGGCGCCCCGACGCGGCCGACCGGGAACCGGGCCGCGATGGTCCGGCAGCCGACGCGAGCGCCCGCGGCGCGACCACGGCGCAGGGCCGCGCCGGCCCGTCAGTCGAGTATCTCGAACGGGTCGCCGATACGGATCGTGCCCGTCCCGCGGGGAATCAGATTCTGGCCGAAGACCAGCCGGTCGCCGAAGCGGCGATGACGGGCGAGGGTCCGCAGCGGTTCCTTGCCGCGCTCGGCGGTGTGCTGGTCGGTGGTCGTGACCACACAGCGTGCGCTGGGCTTGGCCACCTCGAAGACCACCTCGCCGATGCGGACCCGCCGCCAGTCGTCCTCCGCCCAGGGGGCCGTGCCGTCCACCACCACATTGGGCCGGAAACGGTTCATGGGCAGGGGGCCCTCATCGGCGTGGTCCCCCTGGGCGATGAGGGAGTTGAGGGCGTCCAGCGACGAGGTGGTCGTCAGCAGCAGCGGGAAGCCGTCGGAGAAGGCGACCGTGTCACCGGGCACGCTGTACTCCGGGTCGACCGGCCGGCGGCTCTCCGGGGCGTCGAGGTACACCAGCCGGCATTCAAGGCCCAGATACCCGCTGAACCACTCGGCGGCCGCCTCGCCCGCGGGGACCGCCTCCACCTTGTCCTTCCAGATCTCCACCGGGACGGTCTCCCCGGACTCGGGCACCCCGACCGTCAGCGCCGCCATCCCGGGGGCGGTGAGCCGGAGGGCGCCGCCCGGCAGCCCCTCGGCGCGCGCCAGCGCCAGCGCCGGCTGCGGCCGTTGGGTGAGCTGCCCGCCCTCGGCGTCCACCAGCAGCCACCGTCGGTCCCCGGCGAGCCCCCATGGCTCCACGACCGCCTCGCCGGGGTCGGTCCCCGCAATGGACTTGACCGGGTAGAGATGGATCGACTGGAGCGCAGGCTTCGGCATGTTTCCCATCCTGCCAGCCGCCTCGGACAGTTGACCGATCGCCCCGGGTCAGTAGCCGCGCGGATACTGCCGCCCGTACGGATCGTCGTACGGGGCGGCCGGGCGGGGCGCGACCGGTGCGGCGGGCCGCATGGCCTCGTACCCCGTGCCCATGCCCGGTGCCGGGCGCTGCGGCTGGGGCTGCTGCGGGGCCTGATAGCCGCCGCGGACGCCCGCCTGCTGGGGGATGTACGGCGCCGGGGCGTGCTGCAGCGGAGCGACCGGCTGCGCGGCGGCACCCGGGTAGCCCTGCCCCGGGGACGGGTGGGAGGGAGCGGCCGGAAGTGCCGGCAGCGCCGAGGGCAGCGCCGGCAAATAGGACGAACCCGTGTCGTAAGGGGAGGGGTTCACCCGGATCGGGGCGATCTGGGGCGTACCGCGTTCGGCGACGAGGCTGTCGTAGATCGGAGTGTCCGGGAAGGAAGGCGAAGCGTAGTAGCCGCCGCCGTAGGTAGAGCGGGGGGAGGTCATGCCTCATAAGTTAAGCCCACGATGTGCTGATTGGGGAGCCTGAAAAGAGGGTTGTTTCAGGTGTTCGGAGCGGTCGTCGCTCGCCAATGCGAGCGAACTTGTGGAAATCGGTCGCGATCGCCCGTAGGGATCGTGTAAAGACCTCGCTTCTCGCGGGTGAACGGGGGGACGTTCGGAGCGGTTCGGGCCAAGTAGGTTGGGAGTGCCACCACTGACGGGGCCCGGCGGACGAGAGGAAGGCGCAGCGATGTCGATGCTCAAGGGCGGCAATGTCCCGGTCCCGGCCCAGGGGGTCCGGGTGGAACTGGGCTGGCAGGCCGCCCCCGGGACACCGGACGTGGACGCCTCCGCGCTGCTCCTGGTGGCCGGAAAGGTCCGCGACGACGGCGACTTCGTCTTCTACAACCAGGCCGTGCACGCCTCCGGCGCCGTACGCCACGAGGGCAAGCGCCCGGCCGGCGGCGCGATGACGGACACCCTCACCGTCGCCCTCGCCTCCGTCGAAGCCGCCGTCGACAAGGTGGTGCTCGCCGCCTCCGCCGACGGCGGCACCTTCGGCAGCGTGCCCGGCCTGCACATCCGGGTGCTGGACGCGGCGAGCGGCGCCGAGATCGCCCGCTTCGACAGCCGGGACGCCACCACGGAGAGCGCCTTCGTGCTCGGCGAGCTCTACCGGCGGCAGGGCGCGTGGAAGTTCCGCGCGGTGGGGCAGGGGTACGACACCGGACTCGCGGGCCTGGCCACCGACTTCGGCATCAGTGTCGACGAGCCCGCGGCGCCGCCGGCCCCGGCTCCCGGCCCGGCCCCCGCGGTGCCCCACGCGCCGGCTCCCGCGCCCCCGCTGACGGCGCCTGCGCCCCCGTTGCCGACGGGTCAACCGGCGGCGTCAATTCCGCCCCCGCCGGGGCAGCCCGCGCCGGCTCCCGCGCCCCCTGCCGTTCGTCTCACAAAAGTCACCCTCACGAAGGACGCCCCTGCCGTTTCGTTGACGAAGCAGGGTGGCACCTCCGGGGCGATGCGGGTGAACCTCAACTGGTCGAGCGGCGGCGTCGGCAAGCGGCTGACCAAGAAACTCGGCCGCAAGGCGATGCAGGCCATGGGCGCCCGCGGCGCGCTGCTGCCCCCGTCCGGCGAGCTGGACCTCGATCTGTGCGCGCTGTACGAACTCGCCGACGGCGCCGCCGGAGTGGTCCACCCGCTCGGGAACAACTTCGGCGCCCTGCACGCCCCGCCGTACATCCAGCTCGACGGCGACGACCGCACCGGCGCGGTGGCGGCCGGCGAGAACCTGACCATCAACCTCGACCACCAGGCGCGCATCAAGCGCATCCTGATCTTCGTCACCGTCTACGCGGGCGCCCGCAGCTTCGAGGGCCTCAGCGCCACGGTCACCCTCCAGCCCCAGTACGGCGCCCCCGTCGAGTTCTCGCTCGACGCCTGCACGGTGCCGTCCAACGTCTGCGCGCTGGCCCTGATCTCCCACACCGGCAGCGAACTCGTCGTCCAGCGCGAGGCCCGCTACCTCGTCCCCGAGCCCGGCATCAGCCCCCAGCGCACCGTGGACTACGCCTACGGCTGGGGCCTGGACTGGTCCCCGGCCAGCAAGTGACACCGCCACCGGGGGGCGGTGTCAGGGCGCCCCGTACGTCCGGCCCTTCCACGCCGCGCCGCGCCCCCGGTAGTGCTGCACCGCCGAGTCCACCGTCATCAGCAGATAGAGCGCCGCGGTGAACGGCAGCAGCGGCGCCGCCCAGGCCGGCTGCCCGTAGTAGCGCAGCATCGGCAGATACGTCCCGCACATCACCGCCCAGGCCGCCCCGCCCGCCAGCGCGACGGCCGGGCCGCCGCCGGCCAGCCCGGCCGCCAGCACGACCGGCGGCGCCAGATACACCAGCGCCAGTCCCAGCGCCGTGCCGAGCAGCAGCAGGGGCCGGTGCCGCAGCTGGGCGTACGCGCTGCGCGAGACCATCCGCCACAGCTCGGCCAGCCGCGGATACGGCCGTACGCTGTCCACCCGGTCCGCCAGCCCCAGCCAGACCGTGCCGCCGCTGCGCTTCACCGCCCTCGCCAGCGCCACATCGTCGATCACCGCGTGCCGGATCGCCTCCGGGATGCCGGCCCGCTCCGCGGCCTCCCGCCGCAGCAGCACACAGCCGCCGGCCGCCGCCGCGGTCCGCGCCCCGGGCCGGTTCACCCGGCGGAACGGGTAGAGCTGCCCGAAGAAGTACACGAACGCCGGCACGATCAGCCGCTCCCAGGGCGTCACCACCCGCAGCCGCGCCATCTGCGACACCAGGTCCAGCTCCGCCGACCGGGCCGCCGCCACCAACTCCCGCAGACTCTCCCGATCGTGCGCGATGTCCGCGTCGGTCAGCAGCAGATACTCCGGCGCCACCCGGTCCCGGGCCAGCGCGATCCCCTGCCGCAGCGCCCACAGCTTGCCCGTCCACCCCGGCTCGGGCTCACCGGGCGAGGTCACCGTCAGCGGCAGCCCGCCCCATGCGTCGGCCAGCTCACGGGCCAGCGCGCCGGTCCCGTCCGAGGAGCCGTCGTCGACGAGGAAGACCTCCGCCCGGCCCGGGTACTTCTGCCCGAGCAGCGAAGGCAGGCTCTCCGGCAGCACCGCCGCCTCGTCCCGCGCCGGCACCACCACCGCGACCGACGGCCAGCGCCCGGGATCGCGGCGGTCCGGCAGCCGTACGTCCGTGCGCCAGAACAAGCCCTGCCCCAGCAGCAGCCACACCCAGGCCAGCACCGACCCGACACCGATCCACCCCATCGCACCCACGGGGCGCAGTCTGCCGCACCGTACGGCGGCGGTCCGACGTACAGGCCGAGGACGGCGGGTCCGCCCGGAACGAGCCGCCCCCGCCCGGTATGACAAGTCGGACGTCCGGACCGGTAAAGTGTCCGGGTGAAGATCGCGCTGATGGACTCCGGGACCGGGCTGCTCGCGGCGGCCGCCGCCGTACGGCGACTGCGACCCGACGCGGATCTGGTGCTCTCCAGTGACCCCGACGGCATGCCCTGGGGCCCGCGCACCTCCGACGACGTCGCCGCACACGCCCTGGCGGTGGCCCGCGCGGCCGCCGCACACCGCCCCGACGCGCTGATCGTCGCCTGCAACACCGCCTCCGTCCACGCCCTGCCCGTCCTGCGCGCCGAGCTGGAGCCCGCCGTCCCGGTCATCGGCACGGTCCCGGCGATCAAGCCCGCCGCGGCCGGCGGCGGCCCCGTCGCCATCTGGGCCACGCCCGCCACGACCGGCAGCCCCTACCAGCGGGACCTGATCGAACGCTTCGCGCGCGGCGTGGCCGTCACCGCGGTGCCCTGCCCCGGGCTCGCCGACGCGGTCGAGACCGCCGACGAGGCCGCCATCGACGCCGCCGTCGCGGCCGCCGCGCGCCTCACCCCGCGCGACGTACGGGCCGTCGTCCTGGGCTGCACCCACTACGAGCTGGTCGCCGAACGGATCCGCGCCGCGCTCCAGCAGCCCGGCGCCCCGGCGCTCGCCCTGCACGGGTCGGCCGAGGCCGTCGCCGCCCAGGCGCTGCGCCGCGCCGGCGCCGAACCGGCACCCGCGGCCGCCCCCACCGGCGGGCTCAGCGTGCTGCTCAGCGGGCGCCCGGGCGCGCTGCCGGAGGTGGCGCTCGCCTACGCCGAGGGCCGGCTGCTCGCGGAGAGCCGCACGGACACCGCGGGCGTACTGAGCGGCTGAACGGGTCCCTCCGAACGGTCCCTCCGACGCGCTGCCATAGCGTGTGAAGACGCGTACGCTGCGTCTCATGAGGGACCACCCCCACGAGGGGGCAGCAGCCCCCGGCAACCACGGCAGTACCGACGGCTCCGACGGCCCGGCGGCCCACGTCAGCGGCGCCCACGCGGTGACCCCCGAGGTCTGGCACGGCAGCGCCACCAACCGCATCCAGTGGCTGCTGGCCATGGTGGGCGCGGGCTGTCTGGCACTGGGCATCGAGCTCGCCGTCGCGAGCAGCTGGACCCACGGTCTGGCACCCCTGGTGATGTCGGTGGTCGGCTGTGTCGCGGCCGGTCTTCTGGTGCTCTTCGGCACGCTCGCCTTCGTCCATGTCGCCGTGCGCGTCGACAAGGACTGCCTGGAGGTGCGGTGCGGCTACATCGGAGTGCCGCGCCGCCGGATCCCCCTGGACACCGTCGTCGGCGCCGACTTCGCGCCCCAGGTCACCCCCCGCCACTGGGGCGGCTGGGGCTACCGCTGGCGCCCCGAGCAGGGCACGGCCGTGGTCGTACGCCGCGGCGAGGGCCTGGTGCTCAGGCTCGGCGACGGGCACACCTTCACCGTCACCGTCGATGACGCCGAGGGCGCCGTCCGCGCCGTCCGCCGCCGGCTCCCGCGGACCAACGGGACCCCGGCGGGCGCCTAGGGCTCGTCCGATGGGTCTGTGGAACCAGGGGACTTTCCGGGGGCCGGACCAGGGGGCCGGGTCCCGTAGGGTCGGAGCATGGCAACGCCCGATTTCATCCGTGACCTCCGCAGCTCCATCGGCCGCAAGCTCCTGTGGCTGCCCGGGGTGAGCGCGGTCGTCTTCGACGACGGGGGCCGTGTCCTGCTGGGCAAGCGGGCCGACACCGGCCGCTGGTCGGTGATCGGCGGCATCCCCGAACCCGGCGAGCAGCCCGCCGAGACCGCGCTGCGCGAGGTCTACGAGGAGACCGCGGTGCGGGTCGTCGCCGAGCGGGTGGTCCTCGTCGACACCATGCCGCCCACGCACTACCCCAACGGCGACGTCTGCCAGTTCATGGACGTGACGCTGCGCTGCCGCGCGGTCGGCGGCACGGCGCGGGTCAACGACGACGAGTCCCTGGACGTCGGCTGGTTCGCGGTGGACGCCCTGCCGGAGCTGGACGAGTACTCGCTGGTCCGCATCAAGCGGGCGGTGGAGGCCGGGCCTACGTGGTTCCAGGGGATGGCGGAGGACTCTGAGGAAGAGCAGGTCCCGGAGTAGCAGGTCGGGACAGGTGGGAGGAGAGGTCAGGGGGCAGCAGTCCGGGGGCAGTCGCCGGGGTGGCCCCGGGGCCCGCCGTCTACAGTTCCTCGGTCGACGGCTCCTCCATCGGGTCCGACGGTTCCACGGGCAGCGGGGGCAGCTGGGGCCCGTCCGGGGAGCCCGGCTGCTCGGCTGGCTCCTCCGTGTGCATCTCCCGCCGGTCCTTGCGGCAGCTCGTGATCCAGGTGCCGGTGGGGCCGCTCTCGTACTGGCAGAACCAGCCGCGTACGGCCAAAGTGCCCCGCTCGCTGTCGCCCTCCCGCGGCGCCCGCACAAAGAACTCCGACATCACATCGCGGGCCTCCTCGCAGCCCACCGTGCCGCCGGCGCCCGGATCCGCGTACAGCGCGACATCGCCCGCCTCGCCCAGGGCGTTCTGGATCTCGCCGCAGCTCACCGGCTGCCCGGGGACGGCGGGGGAGGGGGCGGCCGAGCCGGGAGCGGAGCGCTGGGGGCCCGGCCCGGTGCCCGTACCGGCGGACGACGGCACGGGCTCCCCGCGGCCCTCGGTGTCCCCGCACCCCGCGGCGGCCAGGGCGAGCAGCACGGTCGGCACGGCGATGAGCCTTTGCATCTCGGACTCCCTTGTGGCGGCGGTCGGCGCTCGGCACGCTGCGTCGTACGACGCTAGGAGGCCCGCGGGGGCGGGGCGATCCGGGGCGGCCGATCGGGTGAAGCGCGCCGGGGCGCGGCCCGGCGCGCACGGCAGGGATGTACGGCAGGGGTGCACGGCAGGGGTGTACGGCCGCCACACCCGGCCCCCGAAGTGTGGGGCCGCGGCACATCGGTGCCGGGTCCGTCGCCGCCTAGGGTGCGGACACATGACCATGACCGGCACCCCAGGAACCCCAGGAACGCCAGGAACGCCGGGCCCGCCACGTACTCCGGGGCCGGTGTCCCTCGAACTCGACGGCCGCACCGCCCTCGTCACCGGCGCGGCCGGCGGCATCGGCCGGGCCTGTGCCCTGCGCCTGGCGGCGGCCGGAGCCACGGTGCGCGCGGTCGACCGGGACGCGGCGGGCCTGGCCGGCCTCGTCGCGGCCCTCCCGGACGGCGCCCGCGGCGGCATCGAACCCCGCCCCCTGGACCTCACCGACCTGGACGCCGCCGAGCGGGCGGCGGCGGGCACCGACCTGCTGGTCAACAATGCCGGCATCCAACTCGTCCGCCCCATCGAGACGTTCCCGCCCGAGGTCTTCCACCAGGTGCTGACCGTCATGCTGGAGGCACCCTTCCGGCTGCTGCGCGGTGCGCTGCCCCATATGTACGAGCAGGGCTGGGGCCGCGTCATCAACATCTCGTCCGTGCACGGGCTGCGGGCGTCGCCCTTCAAGTCCGCCTACGTCGCCGCCAAGCACGGCCTGGAAGGCCTGTCGAAGACCGCGGCCCTGGAGGGCGCCCCGCACGGCGTCACCAGCAACTGCATCAACCCCGGATACGTCCGCACGCCCCTCGTCGAGCGGCAGCTCGCCGACCAGGCCGCGGCACACGGCATCCCCGAGGAACGCGTACTGGCCGACATCCTGCTCGCCGACTCCGCCCTCAAGCGGTTGCTCGAACCGGAGGAGGTCGCCGAGGCCGTCGCCTACCTCTGCACCCCGCAGGCGTCGTTCGTGACCGGTGCCTCGCTGGTGCTCGACGGGGGCTGGACCGCGCACTGAGCAGCCCGGTCCGTACGCCCGCGCATCCCGCGGGCGGCGGAGTCTGGCGCGCGGCGACGACCCGAAGGTATCCCTGTGACCATGCCCAACGACCAGCCGACGCCCGAGTCCGGCACCGAGACCGGCGCGCTCGGCTTTCTCCGCCTGCTGGCCACCGGGGCCGCCGCCGAGGAGTACGAGCGTCCGGTGCTGCGCGCCCGCGCCGAGGGCGCGCCCGCCGGCCGGCTCGCCGCACTGGAGCGGGCCAAGCTCCTCGCGCTGCGGGTACGGACCGAACTGGAGGGCCGCCGACGGCGCGAGGCCGAGCTGTCCGCGCTCTACGCCACCGCGCACGACCTGGCCGGGCTGCGCGACCTGGACGCCGTGCTGCGCGCCATCGTGCGCCGGGCCCGCGCCCTCCTGGGCACCGAGGTCGCCTACCTCACCCTCAACGACCCGTCCGCCGGCGACACCTACATGCGGGTCACCGACGGCTCGGTCTCCGCGCGCTTCCAGCAGCTGCGGCTCGGCATGGGCGAGGGCCTGGGCGGGCTGGTCGCACAGACCGCCCGCCCGTACGTCACCGACAGCTACTTCCACGACGAGCGGTTCCGGCATACGCGCACCATCGACTCGGGCGTCCGCGACGAGGGGCTGGTGGCGATCCTCGGGGTGCCGCTGATGCTGGGCAGCGGCGTCATCGGCGTGCTCTTCGCCGCCGACCGCCGCGAACGGGTCTTCGACCCCGGCCAGATCGCGCTGCTCGCCGCCCACGCGGCGCACGCGGCCGTCGCCCTCGACACCGCCAACCTCCTCGCCGAGACCCGCAAGGCGCTCACCGAACTGGAGGCCGCCAACGAGATCATCCGCGACCGCAGTGCGGTCATCGAGCGGGCCTCCGGCATCCATGACCGGCTGACCGAACTGGTGCTGCGCGGCGGCGGGGTCCAGGACGTCGCGGACGCGGTGGCCGAAGTCCTGGACGGCGAGGTGGAGTTCACCGCTCCCGGGCAGGCGCCGGCCGCCGCCCTGGACCGCTCCCGCGCGGACGGCCACGCCGTACGGGACGATGGGGGTACCTCCCGGGCATGGGGGTCCCCCCGGTCGAGCGGAGCCGAGAGTGGGGGAGAAGCCGAGAGTGGGGGAGACTGGGTCGCCGCGGTCTGGGGCGGCGGCGAGGTCCTGGGCGCCCTCGTCCTGCGCGGCCACCCGGCACTGGACCCCGTCGACCAGCGGACCCTGGAGCGGGCCGCGATGGTCACCGCCCTGCTCCTGCTCGCCCGCCGGACCGCCGGCGAGGCCGAACAGCGGGTACGCGGCGAGCTGCTGGACGACCTCCTGGACGCCGCCGACCGCGACCCCCGCCTGCTGCGGGAACGCGCCGCCCGGATCGGCGCCGACCTGGACACGCCCCATGTGGTGCTGGCGGCGCGGACCTCCGGTGCGCGGACCTCCGGCGGCCAGAGCCCGCCCCACCCCGACGGCGCCGACCGCCGGCGCCTGTGGTCGGCGGCCTCCCACCTGGCCGCCACCCGCCACGGTCTGGCCGCCGTACGGGACGGCGGCGCCGTTCTGCTGCTGCCGCTCGGGCCCGACGGCGATCCGGCGCACACCGCCCGGGAGGTCGCCGCCCGGCTCGGTGCCGCGCTGCACCTGCCCGTCACGGTCGGTGCCTCGGCTCCCGTCCCGGCCCCCGCCGCCCGCCCCGCGGCCGTCGCGGGCGCCTACGCCGAGGCCCGTCGCTGCCGGGAGGCGCTGTGCGCACTGGGCCGGGCGGGCCAGGGCGCGGCCGCCGCCGACTTCGGCTTCCTCGGACTGCTGCTCGCCGACACCCGCGACGTGGACGGCTTCGTCCACCGCACGCTCGGTGCCGTCACCGACTACGACGCCCGACGCGGTACCGAGCTGCTGCGCACCCTGAGCGCGTACTTCGCCTGCGGGATGAGCCCGGCCCGCACCAAGGACGAGCTGCACGTCCATGTGAACACCGTCGCGCAGCGCCTGGACCGGGTGAGCCGGCTGCTGGGACCCGACTGGCAGGACCCGGCCCGCGCCCTGGAGATCCAGCTGGCGCTGCGGTTGCACCAGCTCTCCGCCGCCGTGCCGCTCGATACGGAGGAGTAGCGGGAGTCGGCTCCGGGTGCGGGCCGGCGCGGCCTGGGTCAGCGTGGACCCGGAGCTTTCGCTCCGTTCACCGGACCACCGGACAAAAGGAGTGCGATATGGCCGGCAAGGGAGCCAGGGACAAGATGAAGGGCCAGGCCAAGGAGGTGGCCGGCAAGGCCACCGGCAACGACCGGCTCAAGCGCGAGGGCCGCACGGACCAGGTCAAGGGCAAGGTCGAGGAGACCGTCGAGGACGCCAGGGAGAACCTCCGGGACGCCAAGGACTCCCTGCGGCCCAAGCGCGGCAAGTCCTGACGTCCGGCGGGGGCGTGGCGGGCCCGTCGTCCGTCTCCCGGCGCGTCCCGAGGCCCGCCGCGCCCCCGCCGCACATCAGATCCTCGTCGTACGTCACGTCCTCGTCGTACGTCAGATCCTCGCCGTCTCCGGCGCCTCGGCCCCGTCCACCGCCGCGAGGTCCCGGTCGCGGGTCTCCCGCGCCGCGCCCACCGCGATCAGCGTGAGCAGCGCGGCGGCGATGACGTACAGGGCGATCGGCGTCGGACTGCCGTAGTCGGCGAGCAGCGCCGTGGCGATCAGCGGGGCGGGCGCACCGGCCGCCACCGACGCGAACTGGGCGCCGATCGAAGCACCCGAATAGCGCATCCGGGTCGCGAACAGCTCCGCGAAGAAGGCCGCCTGCGGCGCGTACATCGCACCGTGGAAGACCAGGCCGACGCCCACCGCGAGCAGCAGCGGCCCGAACCGGCCGGAGTCCACCAGCGCGAAGAACGGGAACGCCCAGCAGGCGATGCCGACCGCGCCCAGCAGATAGACCGGCCGGCGCCCGATCCGGTCCGAGAGCGCGCCCCAGGCGGGGATGACCGCGAAGTGCAGCACCGAGGCGATCAGCACCGCGTTCAGCGCGGTCTGCTGCGGCAGGCCCGTGTGCGTCGTCGCGTACACCAGCACAAAGGCCGTGACGACGTAGTACGAGATGTTCTCGGCCATCCGCGCGCCCATCGCGATCAGCACATCGCGCCAGTGCTGCCTCAGGACCGCGACCAGCGGCGCCCTCTCCACCGCCGCGCCCGCCGCCCGCCGGGCCTCGGCGCTGCGCAACGCCGCCCGGAACACCGGGGATTCATCCACCGATATCCGCATCCACAGTCCGACGACGACCAGGACGCCCGAGAGCAGGAACGGCACCCGCCACCCCCACGCCGCGAACGCCGGCTCCGGCAGCAGCGCCGTCATCAGCGACAGCACACCGGTGGCCAGCAACTGCCCCGCGGGCGCACCGGTCTGCGGCCAGGACGCCCAGAACCCGCGCCGCCGGGCGTCGCCGTGCTCCGACACCAGCAGCACCGCGCCGCCCCACTCCCCGCCCAGCGCGAACCCCTGGACCAGCCGCAGCGTGGTGAGCAGCACCGGCGCCGCCGTACCGACCGTGGCGTGCGTCGGCAGCAGTCCGATCGCGAACGTCGCACCGCCCATCATCAGCAGGCTCACCACCAGCAGCCGCTTACGGCCCAGCTGGTCCCCGTAGTGCCCGAAGACCAGTGCCCCGACGGGCCGCGCGGCGAACCCCACCGCGTACGTCAGGAACGACAGCAGGGTTCCGACGAGGGGATCCGAACCGGGGAAGAACAGCTTGTTGAAGACCAGCGCGGCGGCGGATCCGTAGAGGAAGAAGTCGTACCACTCGACGGTGGTCCCGATGAGACTGGCGGCGACGACGCGGGTGAGGCCGGCGGACGCGGGCGGGGAGGTTGCGGGTGCGGCCATGGTCACCACTTCCGGGCGGCTACGGGGACGTTGACGTGTCGACACACCGTAGAAACGCCCAGGTCAGGCGCACATGTGGCGGGACACCACACTTCGGGTCCCGAGCATGGTGGTGCGTGCCCTGACCGCCAACTTCGCCCGGAGTGGCGGAAGTTAGTGTGGCGGGATGACGGAATCCTCTCTCTGGGACTTCCCCGCGGACGCGGACGTGGTCCGCTACGGCGCGTACACGCTGACGGTCGTCCACCCCGGCGCCCCCACGGACGCGGCCGGGCTCCCTGCGCATGACCCGGCCGCGGCCCGCCGGTTCGCCGCATCCTTCGGCACCGTCGACACGGTCCTCGACGACCTGGGAACGGTCCCCGCGACCGATGGCGTATCCGCCGGCACCCGCGCGGATCTGGAACTGGTCCGGGTCGGAAGCTGGGGAGAGGTCACCGAGATCACCGACCCCGGTCTCGTGCACTGCAACGGCGTCTACCCGGTCTGGGAGGAGGCGGAATCCCTCGCCGAGCGCTTCCCCAAGGCCGTGATCATCGCCTCGTGCACCATCGACTACCACATGACCTACGGGGCCTGGAAGATCGTCCACCCCGACGGGACACGGCTGTTCGCCGCCGGCTGGCACGGAGAGGACCACTGGGACTTCGACGGATCCCCGGCCGACGTGGCCGCCGCCTTCGGCATCACCGCGGAGGAACTGCGCGAAGCGGACGTCGACATGGACGCCGACGTCAATGTCTTCTACTGGGGCGGCCTGTGCGACCTCGCCCTCAGGAAGGTCGCGCCCCTCGACCGCACCGGCCGCACGGTGTCCGTCTTCCGCGTGCGGCACACCGAGGACGCCATCGGCAACATGGAGGAGATCTGGCTGGAGGAGTAACGGGCAGACGCCCGGCCGGAAGCCCGGCCGGGCGTCTGCGCGAGCGGATCGCTCAGGCAGGGGGCAGCTTCCCGTGGCCGAAGAGCTTCCGTTCGTCGTGCAGGGCGAACGGCGTGGTCCTCAGGTCCACGATCTGGATGCCGAAGATCTTCAGCTGCAGCATCAGCTGGGTCTTGAGGTCGTAGCCCGCGCTGAGCGCCCACGCCGGGGCGCGGCCGCCGGTGGCCGCCGCGGCCCGCCCGGTGAGGTGGACGGACAGCTCGCCGCCGACGCCCGCCGTGTCGTACAGGAACACCTGGGCCTGCGCGCCGACGCGGGCCGTTGCGGTGGCCGCGCCCTCGACCCGGGGAGTGGCTCCCTTGGTCTGCTGGCGCGCCTCGTGCAGCGGCTGCCACCCGTGCCCGCGGTCGTAGCGGGCGCCGACGGCGAACGAACCGGAGGTGCGCTGGTCGGCGTCGAGCACCACGCGCCCGCCCGCGGTGAAGCGGTAGGTGAAGGTGACCTCCGTGCTGACCACGACGGGAACGGGACCCACCCAGAAGACGTGCCGTCCGGTGACCGCCGCCAGCGGCACCGCGACCTGCCCGGTGTCGGCGGTGCCGCGCACCTTGCCGTGCACCTGCCAGCCGTAGGCGTAGGAGCCGCCGAGGCCGATGGCCGCGCGCTGCGGCAGCAGGTTCAGCCCGCCGCGCTTCTCGTACTGGAAGATCAGCTCGGGCCGGAACGTCACCTCGCCGGACAGCCGGGCGGGGGACTTGCCGGTCGCCTCCACGCCCTTGGGAAGCGGCACATTGACGCCCAGCCGCAGGGTGGTGAGCGCCTTGGCCGCACCCGGCGGCACCGAACCGCGCGGGGAGGTGCGGGCGAGCTGGGGGCGCACCGCCCCGGAGGCGGAGGAGGAAGCGGAGGCGGAGGGGCTCGGTGTGGCCGGGTCCGGGCTGCCGCTCGCGGAAGGGCTCGCCTCGCCGGGCGGCGTGGCGGGGGTGCCGCCTTCCTGGCCGTCGCCGGCGGACGGCTTCCGTACGGTGACGCCGGACGAGAGCGGCTTGACGGTGAGTTCACCGGCCCGCAGGGCGGCCCGCTGGTCCACCTTCTGCTCGCCGAGCAGCTCGGAGAGCGTCGCGGGGGAGGTGGTCACCCGGACCTCGCCGTCGCGCGTCCCGGTGACCTTGCCCACCTTGAACAGCGCCCCCGACGGGGCGTGCCGGCTCGGCGCGGCGGCGACGACATCGCCGGTGCGCACGGTCTTGCCCGCGGACGGTTTCAGCACCGCCTGCCTGCTGCGGGCGTCGTACGACGAGAGCCGCACGGAGACCGAACGGCCGGAACCGGCGGGCGCGTCGGACGGCTTGGCGACGACGGCACCGCCCTCCGGCCCCGCGGCCGTGCCACTGCTCTCCGGCGCGGTGTCCGGGCCCGCGGACCCGGTGGCCCGTATACCGGCCGGGGGCGCGCCGGGACCACCGGAGTCCGAGAGCAGTGCGTGGGTGCCGAGGGCCGCGGGGACGAGTACGCCGACCGCGGCGGCGGGCACCGCGATACGGCGCCAGGAAACAGCCATGGATTTCCTTGATGATGGGGGGTGACGGGGAAGGAAAAGCAGGGCCGCCTACCGAACGACAGACGGATCCTTACGACTGCTCAAAAGTCGTCCAGGATCGAACATCTGTAGGGGTTCGGGCGGCTTCCTCGTAGCATGGCGACGAATGATCGCTTTCGCCATGGGGAAAGACACCGAGTCGGGAGGGGACGGGTGGAGACTTCCACAACGGTGCCGGAGGCCGTAGCCGCGTTGCACGCCGGAATCGGCCCCCTCGCCGACGAGGTCGTCGACGGCCTCCGGGCCCAACTCCCCTCCTATGCGGCGGTGCCGGCGGACGTCCTCCGGCCGCGGGTGCTGGCGTCCCTGCAGAACGGCCTGTCGGCGGTGCAGCGCTGGTCCGCCGAGGACCGCAGGTCACCGCAGCGCGCCGGACGCGGCGGCCGGACCTACGACATTCCCGCCGCGCACCTCGCCGAAGTGGCGGCCCTGGCCCGCTCGTTGCCCGTCGAGGACATCATCTCCGCCTACCGGATCGGCACGGACATCGTCTGGCGGCGTTTCGGCGAGGAGATGGCCGCCCGGCAGGGCACCGCCGAGGAGCTGCTGCCGATCGCCGAGACGCTCCGCGCCTGGACCGACGCCCTCACCCTGCGCATCGTCCGCAGCTGCCGGACCGGCCTTCAGCCGCGCACGGTGGCCATGACCGACGACCGGCGGGCGGCGCTGGTCCGCGCGCTGCTGCTCGGCGAGGCGCGGGGGGACGAACCCTCCCTCAAGGGCGGCGCGGTGGGCACCGGACCGTCCGACGGCCGGCCCGCTGACGGGGAGGTGGACCGCGCCTACGACCACAACGCCCTGCGCCTGCCGTTCCGCGCGCGGCTGCCCGCGTCTCCCGGGCCCACCGGCAGCGGCTCCCACCCCCGCGGGTCCGACTCCGACTCCGGCACCGGCGACCGCGCACTCGCCCGCACCGTCGATCTGCTGCGCCCCTGGCTCGCCCTGGACGCCGTGGGAAAGCCCCTGGTCACGACCGTGGACGGGGATGTGGCGGGGCTGCTGGCGGGGCGGCCGGGCGGACTGTGCCACAGCCTGGTCGTGGGGCTCGGCGCCCCGGTGCCCGCGTCGGGGCTCGCCACCGAGTTCACCCGGGCGACCCATGCGCTCCGCGCCGCGGTCGGCTCCGGGCTCGTCGGGGTGTTCACCCGCGAGGAACTGGGGCTGCGGGCCACGGTCGTGGCCATGCCGGACATCGGCGAGCAGCTGGTGCGGCTGCGCCTGGCGCCGCTGGCCGAACGGGGCGAGGACTGCGCCCAGTTGGAGGAGGCCGCGGCCGCCTACCTACGGCAGGGCCTGCGCCTGGAGGCCGCCGCACGCACCCTCTACGTCCACCCCAACACCCTGCGCAACCGGCTCCGGCGCTTCGAGGAGATCACCGGCACCAGCCTGCGCGACCCGGCCGATCTCGCGGAGATCTGGTGGGCGCTGTCCCACCGCCTGATCCACGGCCCGGCGAGCTGAGGAGACCGGGCCGGGCAGACCCGGCCGGGGCACCCGCCGCGGCCCCGCCGGAACGGGGAGCCCCCGGTGCGCGCCCACGCCGCGGGCGACTTCCGGGGGATACCCCCACCACCGGCATCAGGTCTGCCGGATGGGGGAAAGAGCCCGGCTCAACAACCCTTGTCCCATGACGACTTATCCCCGCAGCGCTCCCCTCCGGCGCCTGCTCCCCCTCCTCCTCGCGCTCTCCGCCACGGCAGCCGCGATGCCCCTGCCCGCCGCCGCGACCCCGGGGACGGGGGCCAAAACCGCTGCCGCCGTCCCCGCCCTGGCGTGGCACCCCTGCGCCCAGGGCGCCGGGCCCGCCGGGCAGGAGTGCGCCGAGCTGCCCGTACCGCTCGACTACCGCGATCCCGACGGCCGGCAGCTCACCCTCGCCGTGTCCCGCCTGCGCGGCGAGCGGCTTGCGGCGCGGCGCGGGACGCTGCTGATGATCCCCGGCGGACCGGGCGGCTCCGGGGTGCGGTGGCTGGGGCAGCAGGGGGAGGCGCTGCGCAAGGAGACGGCGGGCGCATACGACATCGTCAGCTTCGACCCGCGCGGGGTGGGCGGCAGTACGACGGCGAGCTGTGCACTCGGCGCGGACGACCGGCATCTGGTGCACCTGCGCTCCTGGCCGGCACCGGACGGCGGGATCGAGGAGAACGTCGCGCGGTCCCGGCGTACCGCCGCGGCGTGTGCCCGCCACGGGGGTGCCGTGCTGCGCAGTTTCACCACGGCGAACGAGGTCCGCGACATCGACCGCTTCCGCCAGGCGCTGGGCGAGCAGAAGCTGTCGGCCTGGGCCGTCTCGTACGGCACCTATGCGGGCGCCGTCTATGCGCAGAAGTACCCTCACCGCACCGGCCGTTGGGTGCTGGACAGCAGCGGCGACCCCGACCCGTCCCGGGTCGCACGGGGCTGGCTGGCGAACATGGCGGTGGGCGCGGACGACCGTTTCCCCGACTTCGCGGCCTGGGCATCGGACCCCGCCCGGGAGGAGGAGGGCCTGCGGCTGGCCCGACGGGCCGAGGACATCCGGCCGTTGTTCCTCAGGCTGGCGGCGGAGCTGGACCGCGCGCCGAAGGAGTCGACGACGCCGGGCGTCCCGCTGACCGGCAACCGCCTGCGGCAGGCGCTGCAGAACGCCCTCGACAACGACGAAGCCTTCACCCCGCTGGCCCGGCTCGTCCGGGCGGCCCGCAACCCCTCCGCAAAGCCGGCCCTGCCCGCCGCACTGGCCGCGCCCCTGCGCGACCAGGACGCGGCGGTCACCACCGCGGTCATCTGCAACGACGTCCGCTGGCCAGGCCGGGTCTCCGTGTACCGGCGCGCGGTGGCCGCCGACCGCGCCCGGCATCCGCTCACGGCCGGGATGACGGTCAATGTCTCGCCCTGCGCCTTCTGGAAGGACGCACCGGCCGAGCGGCCCACCCGGATCACCGCGGAGGGCCCCTCCAACATCCTGATGATCCAGAACCTCCGGGACCCCTACACCCCGTACTCCGGCGCCCTGAAGATGCGCAGGGCGCTCGGCGACCGGGCCCGCCTGATCAGCGTCGGCCGCGGCGGGCACGGCGTCTACCTGGGCACCGGCAACGCCTGCGGCGACCGCGGGGTCACCGCGTTCCTCGTCGAGGGCCGGCGTTCGGAGCGGGACGTGTACTGCGCGGGGTGACCGGCCGTCAGCCGACGCAGACCACTCCCAGCAGACACACGTCCGACGGCGATGCCTGCTCGTCCGACGGCGGGGCCGGCTCGGCCTCCGGCGTGCTCGGAGCCGTCGTCGGCTCGCTGCTCTCGGGCGGTGAGCCGGCGTCGGAGCGCCCGCGGGGTGCGGGCGCGGCCGCCTTCGGCGCCGGGGCGTCGGCGTCGTCGGTGTGCGCCTCGTCGGCGGATGCGGGTGCCGTGTGCGGCGCTGCGCTGGGAGGCGTGGAGGGGCGGGCCGTGGGACCGCTGTCCGGCTGCTGTTGCTGCGTCGTGGCGGCGGGCGCCGTGTCGGCGGTGGGCTTGCGGTGCCGGCCGGTGGGGAGGGACGGACGCGTGCCGGGGTGCCGCGAGGCCCGCTCCGCCGGCTGCTCCGACGCGTCGGTGGCCGTCGGCAGGGACTTGGCCGCGCTCTCGGGGTCCGCCGCCGCGGTGGCATGCGTCTGGCCGTTGCCGCCCTTGTCCGGCAGCAGCGCAACGGTCAGGGCACCGCCGGCGATCGCGAAGGCCGTCGCCGCCACGGCACGGCGCTTGTGCTTCTTCCAGCGCGCCAGCTGCCGGCGCCGGGCCGCCCGCCCCTGCCCGGTGGCGGCGCCGACCGGGACGCTGCCCGCACCGGTGCCGGAATCGTCCGCCCCGGCCTCCTCGGGCGCGAGGTCGTCGACCGGCGCGGTGGCGTCGGGACTGCCGTCCCCGTGACCGGGCACCGGGGTCTGCTCCGGCTGCCACGCGTCCCATGACTCCCAGGCCGTCGTGGTGGCGGCCGTCGGGACCGCCGAGCCGCCGCGGTAGGCGGGCGGGGCGATGTCCGGGGCGTAATCACCGCATCCCGGGCACACGAGAGCCCCGTTGAGGTTCCGGTGGCACGACGAGCAGTAGTCCATCTGCGATCTTTCTCTGCTGCCTGCGCCGCCAGGGACGCCGACGACCTGATTCACCTTCGCACGCAGGATCGAGCGGCTAGCAACGCTAAACGGCAGCTGTGGAAGACAGTACGAAGACTTTGTGACGCTTCCGTGGAGATGCCTTGCCGGCGGCTCCCGTACTTCGGACATGTCGCGATCAATGACGGGATGGACCGCTGGACCATGCGGCGCTCTGTGTGATCCACACCGCGGGGCGGGGGAGTCGCGCCCATGCCTCCGCCGCGCGGCGGAGGCCGTTCCGCCTGTGGGGTGAGGTGCGGTGTCGCGGCGAAGAGGAGTGTGGAGATCGGCAGGGAAGTCCCGAACTCCGCCCCGCCGTACCGGATTCGACCCTCATATCGCCCTTGGAGAAAGAATGCCTGGAATGCGTCGCCCCCTCGTCAAGGCCGCCACTGCTCTCGCCGCGGGTACCGCGGCCGTGCTGACCCTGGGTCTGACGGGGCCGGCATCGGCCGTCGAGAGCGGGCCGCAGGCCGCCCGGCACACCGTCGACGAACCCTCGCTCACGGGCTCCGCCAAGCTCAAGCGCCAGCCGGGCGACAGGGTGCACTTCGCCTTCGACGCCCACGGCTTCGCCGACAAGGCGCGCGGCACGTTCTACGTCAGCCACCACGTCGGCAAGGAGTGGGGCGGCTACGCCAAGGGCCGGATCGACTGCCTGGTGACCGGCGGCCCGGTCGCCGTGGCCACCGGCGTGGTGACCGAGTCGCACTTCAACGACGCACCGGGCATGCCGCACATCGGTGATCTGAAGGGCAAGCGGTTCGGCTTCACCGTGCTGGACGACGGCAAGAAGGACCGGCTGGGCTACAGCTGGGCCATGGACGGCCTGCCGAAGAACAGCGTCGGCAAGTGCCTGGGCTCCGCCCCCTTCGAGACCCTGGAGAAGGGCGACTTCAAGGTCGACCACTGGATGCCGCCCCGCTCGTGAGCACCGGCGGGCCTGGTTCCGCGACGGGTCTGGCGGTACCTGGACCTCTCGGCACGGGGCGGGGCGCCACTGTGAAGTGGTAGAAATTCCGCGAAACGTATTGTTGAGGTACGGAGAAGGGAGACGTCATGTCCTCGAAGCGCCGTCGCAAGAAGAGGGCCCGCCGCAAGGGCGGAGCCAACCACGGCAAGCGTCCGCAGTGCTGACCTGAGGACCGCACCCGGTCCCTCGCCCAAGGGGCACCCGAGCACCCGGGTGCCCCTTGGGCCTGCCGGGGGGGTGTCGGCCGTGACGGGCTGACAGGGGGCATCGCCCCTGAATGACCCGGTTGACGGCAGATGACCGCAGATCTCCTATCATCGATGGATGATCTTCATCGTCGTCAAGTTTCCCGTAAAGCCCGAGCACGCCGAGGACTGGCCCCGGCACGTCGAAGCCTTCACCAGCGCCACCCGCGAGGAACCCGGCAACCTGTGGTTCGAGTGGTCCCGCAGCATCGAGGACCCCCACACCTACGTCCTGGTAGAGGCGTTCAAGGACGACGCCGCCGAGGCGCACGTCAACTCCGACCACTTCCGCGCCGGCCTCGAAACCATGCGCCCGCTGCTGCGCCGCACGCCCGACATCGTGAGCACCACCATCGAGGGCGCGGACGGCTGGAGCGCGATGGGCGAGATCACCATCGACTAGGGCCCGTCCGACGGGCCAGGGGCAAAAAGGCCCTGGCCGACCAGGCCTTACCCGACCAGGTGGCCGAGGAACCAGTCCCTGGCGAGAGCGGCGACCTGGTCGAGGGCGCCGTGTTCCTCGAAGAGATGGGTGGCGCCGGGGATGATCTCCAGCTGGGTCTCGCAGCGCAGCGCCGCCTCGGCCTCGCGGTTGAGGTCGAGGACCAGGGGGTCGTTGCCGCCGACGATGAGCAGGGTCGGGGCCCGCACGCCGACGAGCAGCTCTCCCGCGAGGTCCGGACGGCCGCCGCGGGAGACCACGGCGCCGATGTCCGCCCGGGGGGAGGCGGCGGCCCGCAGCGCCGCCGCGGCGCCGGTGCTCGCGCCGAAGTAGCCGATCGGGACGTCCGCGCGGCCGCGCATCCAGTCGGTGGCACCGGTCAGCCGCTCGGCCAGCGTCGCGATGTCGAAGACGTTCGCCCGGTTGGCCTCCTCCGCCGGTGTGAGCAGGTCGAAGAGCAGGGTGCCCAGGCCCGCCCGGTTCAGCGCCGTGGCGACCAGGCGGTTGCGCGGGCTGCGCCGGCTGCTGCCCGAGCCGTGGGCGAACATCACGATGGCCTTCGCACCGGCGGGCAGATTGAGGTCACCGGTCAGCCGGACCCCGGCGGCGTCGATCGCCACCTCCTCCACCACGTCCGTGTCCCCCGGCCCCCGGGCGAGCGGGTCGGTGTCACTCTCCGCACCCGCCCCGTGCGCGGCCTGTGCCAGCAGGGAGACCACCTCGTCGTCCGGGGTCTGGGAGAAGTCCCGGTACCACTCGCCGACGGCGGCGAAGCCGAACGGGGTGGACAGGCAGACGAATTCATCGACCTTGCTGCGCAGCCGGTCGGCCGCGTCCGGAGGCGCCACCGGCACGGCCAGCACCACCCGGGCCGCGCCCTGCGCCCGTACCACCTCGCACGCCGCGGCCGCCGTGGAACCGGTGGCGATCCCGTCGTCCACCACGATCGCCGTCCGCCCTTCCAGGTGCAGCCGGGGCCGTCCCTCGCGGAACCGGTGTGCCTGGCGCAGGAGTTCCGCCTCCTCGGCCTGCTGCACGGAGTCCAGGTCCGTCTGATCGAGCCGGCCGCGACGGACGATGTCGTCGCTGATCACCCGTACGCCACCCTCTCCGATGGCGCCGAACCCCAGCTCGCGCTGGTAGGGGACCCCCAGCTTGCGGACCACGATCACATCGAGCGGCGCCTTGAGCGCCCGCGCCACCTGGAAGGCCACCGGGACCCCGCCGCGCGGCAGGCCCAGAACGACGGGATCTTCCCCCTTCAGGTGCCGTAGCGCTTCGGCGAGGCGCTTCCCCGCGTCCGTACGGTCGGTGAACAGCACAGTGTGCACCCCCTACCCAGGGGAGACGGAAGCCACGTCCACACCTCATTTCGAACTAACCGCAGATGCCGGTGCTTCGCAAGTCGGGCGGCCGGTGCCGCGCCGCCGTACGCCCCCTCCGGCGGGCCGTGGTTACCGTCGGCGTATGGACGGAATCAGAGCGGCTCTGATCGATATCGACGGCGTGCTCACCGTGTCCTGGAAGGCGCTGCCCGGCGCCGTCGAGGCCATGGAGCGGCTGCGCGCCGCGGGGGTCCCGCTGGCCCTGGTCACCAACACCACCTCGCGCACCCGCGCCGTGATCGCCCGGAAACTGGCCGGGCAGGGGTTTCCCGTCGATGCCGACGACATCCTCACGGCCCCTGCCGTCACCGCCGCCTACCTGCGGGAACACCATCCGGGCGGGCGCTGTCTGCTGATCAGCAGCGGCGATGTACGGGACGATCTGGAGGGCGTGGAGATCCTGGAGAGCGGCGACCGGGCCGCGGACTGCGCGGCGCCGGACGTGGTGGTCTTCGGCGGGGCGGGGGAGGAGTTCAGCTACCCGGCCCTCAACGCCGCCTTCGGGCATCTGCAGCGCGGCGCCCGGCTGATCGCCATGCACCGGAATCTGTACTGGCGCACCGACGCCGGGCTCGACCTCGACACCGGCGCGTTCCTGCTGGGGCTGGAGCGGGCGGCCCGGGTCGAGGCGGTGGTCACCGGCAAACCCGCCGCGGCGTTCTTCGCCACCGCCCTGGCCCATCTCGGTGCGTCGGCCGCGGAGACGCTGATGGTCGGCGATGACATCGAGGGCGATGTGCTGGCGGCCCAGCGATGCGGGATCACCGGTGTGCTCGTCAAGACCGGCAAGTACCTGCCGGAGACGCACCGTGCGGCGGACGGCACACCGGACCATGTGCTCGATTCCTTCGCCGACCTGCCCGAGCTGCCCGGACTGTCCGGCTAGGGAGTCCCGGGTGTGCCGAGCAGCTCCGCGATGTCCGCCGCCGTCCAGTGGCCGTCCGCTCCCGGGCAGGTCGCCAGGTACGCGGCGGCCCGGGGCGCGGTCCATCCATGGGACGCGATGATTCCCGCGGCGATGTGCTCCAGGTAGGCCGCGGAGGGCGGATTCAGCTGAGCGGCGATGTCCTCGCCGCTCCAGGGGGCCGTGAAGGTCAGCACCGGAACACCGTCCAGCAGCCCGGCGCACACCAGGGTTTCGTACCGGCCGGGGCCGATCCGGGCCCGGCCGTGGGTGAGCACCTCGGTCAGATCGAGGTCGGTGCCCGGCTCCCGGTACATCTCCTGGGCGGCGATGTCCGAGAACTGAGAGAGCGTCAGAAGATAGGCGCGGGCGGGCAGTTCGGCGTCAGCGCGCGATCCCGGCGGGTGGTCGGGGTCGTAGAAGGCCCGGCCGCCGGTCCACACCTGCGATTCGGTGGCGAAGTACATCCGGCCGGGCAGCACGACCGGTGCGGTGCGGGCGGGCGGCCGGGGGTCCCGGCAGCCGGGGTGGTCGCGCAGCCCGCCGGGGGGCCGGCCGCCGGCGAGGTAGCAGGTCAGCCGGTCGAGGTGCATGTTGGAGCCGTACGCGGCGTACCAGAGCCGCTCCGGACGCAGCGCGTGGACGGCGTCCGGGGCGCAGTGCAGGGCTTCGAGGCGTCGGGACCGCTCCACACGTCCGCACGATACGCGGGCGCGGGCCGGGCGGGCGGCGACGGCGCCGCGGGGGCACCATGGCCGTATGCTGCTGGCCGATCTCGCGCAGGTGTCGGGGGCGGTCGCCGCGACATCGGCGCGCTCGCGGAAGATCACGCTGCTGGCCGCGCTGTTCCGGGCCGCCGCCCCCGAGGACGCCCCCGTGGTCATCCCCTATCTGGCCGGGCGGCTGCCGCAGGGGCGGATCGGGGTCGGCTGGAGCGTGCTGCGCGAGCCGGTTCCGCCGGCGGACGACGCCACCTTGACCGTACGCGCGGTGGACTCGGCGCTGACCGCACTCGCGCGGGTCTCGGGCGCCGGGGCACAGCAGGAGCGGCGCCGGCGGGTGCGGGAACTGCTGGCCGCGGCGACGCCGGACGAGCAGCGGTTCCTGGTCGGTCTGCTCACCGGCGAGGTACGGCAGGGCGCGCTGGACGCCCTCGCGGTCGAAGGGCTCGCCGCGGCGAGCGAGGTGCCCGCCGCCGACGTACGACGGGCGGTGATGCTCGCCGGCTCGCTGCCGGACGTCGCATCGGCGCTGCTCGCCGGGGGACCGCCGGCCCTCGCCGCGTTCCGGCTCACCGTCGGCCGGCCCGTGGGGCCGATGCTCGCGCACAGCGCCAAGTCGGTGGCCGAGGCGATCGACCGGCTCGGTGCCTGCGCCGTGGAGGAGAAGCTCGACGGCATCCGCGTACAGGTGCACCGCGACGGCCCGGACGTGTGGATCCACACCCGCACGCTCGACGAGGTCACCGGCCGGCTGCCCGAGGTCGTCGCCGTCGCACGGGCGCTGCCGGCCGAGCGGTTCATCCTGGACGGCGAGGTGATCGCCCTGGACGGCGCCGGCCGGCCGGTGCCCTTCCAGCGGGTCGCGGGCCGCTTCGGCTCACGGGTCGACGTCTCCGCCGCGCAGGCCGCGCTGCCGCTGTCCCCGGTCTTCTTCGACGTCCTGTCGGTCGACGGCCGCGACCTGCTGGAACTGCCCGGCGCGCAGCGGCACCGCGAACTGGCGCGGCTGGTCCCCGAGCCGCTGCGGGTGCGCCGCTGCGTGGTCGGGGACCCGGCCGACGCCGCGGCACGCGCGGCCGCCGAGGAGTTCTGGTCCAAGACGCTGCGCCGGGGCCATGAGGGCGTGGTGGTCAAGGCGCTGGACGCCCCGTACAGCGCCGGCCGCCGGGGCGCCGCCTGGCTGAAGGTGAAGCCCGTACACACCCTCGACCTGGTGGTGCTGGCGGCGGAGTGGGGGCACGGCCGGCGCACCGGGAAGCTGTCCAACCTCCACCTGGGGGCGCGCGGGCCGGACGGCGGATTCGTCATGCTGGGAAAGACCTTCAAGGGGCTCACCGACGCCACCCTCGGCTGGCAGACCGAGCGGCTGCGGGAGCTCGCGGTGGCGGACGACGGCCATGTCGTGACGGTGCGTCCGGAACTCGTCGTGGAGATCGCCTACGACGGGCTGCAGACCTCCTCGCGCTACCCGGCGGGGGTGACCCTGCGCTTCGCGCGGGTGGTGCGCTACCGGCAGGACAAGACGGCGGCGCAGGCGGACACGGTGGAGACCGTGCTCGCCGCCGGGGACACCGGGGGAGCGTAGGCCGGTGGCGGGAAAGCGGAGCGCCGGACTGCTGCTGTACCGCGGGGGCGGGGACGGCACCGAGGTACTGCTGGCGCACATGGGCGGCCCGTTGTGGGCCCGGCGGGACGAGGGCGCCTGGTCGGTGCCCAAGGGGGAGTACCTGCCACCGGAGGAGCCGCTGGACGCGGCGCGGCGGGAGTTCGCGGAGGAGCTGGGGATGCCGCCGCCCGACGGGCGGTACGTGCCCCTGGGGGACGCCCGCCAGTCGGGCGGCAAGGTGGTGACCGCATGGGCCGTCGAGAGCGATCTCGATCCCGGGCGGATCGTGCCCGGCACCTTCGAGATGGAGTGGCCGCGCGGGTCCGGGGTGGTCCGCAGCTTTCCCGAGATCGACAAGGTGGCATGGTTCGCACCGCACGAGGCGGCGCAGCGCCTGGTCAAGGGCCAGCGGGTGTTCCTGGAGCGGCTGGCCGACCGGCTCGGCCCCGGGGACTGAACCCCGGCGTCCGCCATGCCGCCCCGGCGCTCACGGCAGCACCTGGATCTTCCGCCCCTCTCCCGCCTGGAACCGCGCCAGGCCCTTTGCGTAGTCGTCCAGCGGCAGCCGGTCGCTGATGAAGACCTCCGGGTCGAGGACGCCGGCCGCGAAGAGCTCCGCGGCCCGTTCATAGCTGTGCAGCACGGCCATCGAGCCGGTGATGGTGATCTCCTGGTTGTAGATGCGGTACGGCTCGATGGTGGCGCGGGCGGCGTAGTCGGCGACGCCGAACTGGAGGAAGGTACCGCCCTTGCCGACCCGGCCGAGCGCGTCCTGGATGGCGCGTTCGTTGCCGGTGGCGTCGATGACCACGTCCCAGCCGCGCGGCCGGTCCAGCTCGTCGGCGGACCCGGCCGCGTTGCTGCAGCCCAGCGTACGGGCGGTGGCCAGCCGCCCGGGGTTGATGTCGACGACGTCGACGCCGGCCGCGCCGGTGCGCTTGGCCAGTTCCAGCATCATCAGGCCCATCGTGCCCGAGCCGTAGATCAGCACATGGGTGCCCAGCTGCTGGGAGCGCAGGATGTCATAGCCGCGTACGGCGCAGGACAGCGGCTCGATCAGCGCCGCGTCCTCGGTGCGTACGTGGTCGGGCAGCCGGACGCAGTTCGCGACGGGGGCGACGGCGAACTCGGCGGCGCCGCCGGCCGTGGTCACCCCGATCGCGGCCCAGCGCTCACAGAGGTTGTTGCGGCCGGTGCGGCAGTAGTGGCACTCGTGGCAGTAGAGGGAGGGGTCGACGGCCACCCGGTCGCCCTCGGCCAGTTCGGTGACGTCGCTGCCGAGGGCGACGACCGTACCGGCGAACTCATGGCCGGGGACCACCGGCAGGGTGGGCGCGAACTCGCCCTGGAGGATGTGCAGATCGGTGCCGCACAGCCCGCAGGCGGCGACCGCGACCACGACCTCGCGGGGGCCGGGGGAGGGGTCCGGCACGGTGGCGACCTCGACCTTGCCGGGGGCGCTGATCACTGCGGCTTTCATTTCACGGCTCCGAGCGAGAGGCCCTGGACGAGCTTGTCCTGGGCGGCGAACCCGGCGATGAGCACCGGGAGGGAGATGACGGTGGCGGCGGCGCACACCTTGGCCAGGAACAGGCCCTGGCTGGTGAC
>NZ_JBSFYC010000048.1:0-57849 GCF_053595675.1 Streptomyces sp. NPDC002446
GGCCACCACCCAGAACATCACGATCAGATCGAGCAGGGCGGTACGGCTCATGACGAAGTGCAGCCCGTCCACCGCGAGCAGGCCGCCAGCCAGGCCCGGACGAGGCCTTGCTGTCCGGACTCGCCACCGGCGACCCAGAACTCGCGGTGACCTTCGTACGGCGCTTCCAGCACACGGTCTTCGGTGTCGCCATCGCCGTCCTCGGCGATCCGCAGCTCGCCGAGGACATCGCCCAGCAGACGTTCGAGCGCGCCTGGCGGCACGCGCAGATCTATGACTCCCGCCGGGGATCGGTGGCGACCTGGCTGACGACCATTGCTCACAACCTCGCCATCGACGCCATGCGCTCGCGTCAGCCGCAGCCGGTGGCACCCGAAGATCTCGACGCGCTCCTCGGCGCGGTGACCGCGACACCGGAGCGGCTCGCACTCGCGGACGAGGCATCGTCCAGGCTGCGGGCCGCCGTGGCGCAACTCCCGCGCGAGCAGGGCCGTGCCGTGGTGATGGCGGGCATCTACGGAATGTCGGCGCGGCAGGTCGCCGACTGGGAGAAGATCCCGCTGGGCACGGCCAAGACGCGGATCAGGACGGCGATGGGGAAACTGCGGACCGCGCTCACGTCTCCGAATCGAGGCGACCATGTCTGAGGACGTGACCTGTCAGAAGCTGCGGGAGTTCGGCGCCGAGCTGGCACTGGGCGTGCTCCCGGGCCGGGAGCGGGCCGAGGCCGTCGCGCATCTGGACCGCTGCGCGGACTGCCGGGAGTACGTGGGGCAGCTGACCCTCGTCGGTGACGGCCTGGTCGGCCTGCTGCCGGGCCGCGAGCCGCCGGTGGGATTCGAGACCCGGGTGGCGCGGTCGCTGGCCCGCTCCGCAGCGGCGCAGGGTGCTCGCCGGCACCCGCGCGGGATCGGTCGCGCGCGGCGGGGATTCCGCGGGCGGGTACGACTGCGGGTCGCCTCCGCCGTTGCCGCCCTCGCGCTGGCCTGCGGGTTCGGCGGCTGGGCCGTCGGTACGGCCCTGGAGAACGCGGCCGCCCCGGCACGGCCCGTCGTGATGGGTGCGGGACTGCTGCACGGAGGTCTGACGGCGGCCGGTCCCGATCGGCAGCCGGTCGGTGAGATCTTCGCCCATACCGGATCACCTGCCTGGATGTACCTGTCCGTCGACCTCGACGACGCCGGGATCCCGTACAGCGGGAAGGTCACCTGCCTGCTGGAGCGCACGAACGGCACGACCGTGCGCGTCGGCACCTTCGCACTGCACGACGGCTACGGCTACTGGGGAGCCCCCCTTGCCGTGGATCCGTCCACGCTCTCGGGCGCTCGCCTGGTCGCCACCGACGGCACCGTCCTCGCCACCGCGCGCTTCGCCACGGCGCGGTAGCCCGGCCGCTGCTCGTCAGAGTCACGTCGTCAGAGGTCACGCGGGCGCCACATGGCGCTTCTGCCATGGCAGGACCGCGTCGAGGGCGGCGGCCAGTTCCCGGATCGCGGGCCGGGCGGCCGGATCGGGCCGCAGACAGCCGTCGATGGCCGCGGCGAGCTCCTGCGGCAGGCGCCGGCGCGAACCGATCGGCGGAGCGGTGGCCTTCAGCTGGGGATAGCCGTCGTCCCGGTCCGTCGCGAACGGCAGGTCACCGGCGGCGACCTCGTACAACGTGACACCGATGCCCCACACGTCGGCTGCGGCCGTCAGCGGACCCCCGCGCGCCTGCTCGGGAGCGAGATAGCAGAACGTGCCGATGCCCGCGGGAGCGCTGCCGGGCGGCCGGGCGACGCTGAGGTCGAGCACCTTGGCGTGGCCGCAGTCGACCACGACGTTCGACGGCTTGAGGTCGAGGTGCAGCAGGCCCTGGCGGTGGAGGTAGTGGATCGCGGAGCACAGGTGCACGCCGAGGAGGGCCACATCCACGGCGGCCGGCCGGCGTCGCAACCGGTGGATGAGGTGGGCCAGGGTCTCGCCGGTCAGCGTTTCCAGGACGACGAGCGGTTCGGGCGACTCGAAGGTCGCGTACGCACGGACCAGGTGGGGGTGGGTGAAGGACCGAAGCCAGCGGCCCTCGCGCAGCAGCCGGTCGGCCAGCCGTTCGTCATGGCGGCGGTCCGGGCGGACGGCCTTGAGCACGCACCGGCAGTCCCGTTCCTCGCTCCAGGCGTCGTACAGGTCGAGCCAGCCCGTGCGTGCCAGATGCGCCAGCACCTCGTAGCCCGGCGCGGGTTGTGTTCCGGGCGCCAGGGGCGGAGCGGGTGGCGCGGTGGCGCGGCTCATGACAGCACCTTCCCTTGGGGTGCGGAGTCGGCGGGCCGGAGGTCGGTCAGCGCGTTCAGGCGGTGCAGCCGGGCGTAGGTCCCGCCGCGTGCGAGCAGCTCGTCGTGTGTGCCGCGCTCGACGACGCGGCCGTGGTCGAGCACCACGATGCAGGTGGCGTCGCGGACGGTGAGCAGATTGTGCGAGATGACCAGGGTGGTCCGGCCGGCCATGAGCCGGCGCAGCGGGTCCATGATCCGCCTACCGGACGGGGCGTCCAGTCCGGTGGTCGGTTCGTCGAGCAGGAGGACCGGCGCGTCCCTGACCATCGCGCGGGCGATGGCGAGGCGCTGGCACTGCCCGCCGGACAGCGTGCGACCGCGCTGGCCCACCACGGTGTCGTAGCCCTCCGGAAGCAGCCGGACGAACTCGTCCGCATCGGCAGCGCGGGCCGCGGCGACGATCTCCGCCTCCGTCGCCTCCGGGCGGCCGTAAGCGATGTTCTCCCGCACGGTGCCGTGGAAGACCAGCGTCTCCTGCAGCACCACCGCGACGCTCTCCCGCACGTCGCGCAGCCGCACATCCGTCAGATCGGCCCCGTCGAGGCGGATCACGCCCCGGTCCGGGTCGTAGAAGCGCAGCTGCAGCTTTGCGACGGTGGACTTGCCGGCGCCGCTCGCCCCGACCAGCGCCAGCGTCCCGCCGGGGGCCACATGGAACGACACCCCGGACAGCGCCCACCGGGACGTGCCCGGGTAACGGAAGGAGACGCCGTCGAACTCCACATCGCCGCGGGCACGCCCGATCCGCCTGGCGGCGGCGGTCTCGACGACCTGGGGGCGCTGGTCGAGCAGTTCGATGATCCGCTCGGCGGAGGCCGCGGCCGAGTAGAACGTGTTGCTGAGGTGGGACAGCTCGCGGAGGGGACCGTAGAGCTTGCTGATCAGCGCGACGAAGACCAGCAAGCCGCCCAGTGTGAGCTGCCCCTGTGCCAGCTTCCACGTACCCAGCGCCATGACGGCCAGCACGCCGCTCACCTCGATGACCTCGACGATCGGCGCGTAGACGGCGCGGATCCGGGCCGATGTCATCGCCGCCCGGAACTTGCCCACGCTCTCCCGCTCGAACCGGCGCTGCTCCCAGCCCTGCCGGTTGTACGCCTGCACCAGGGCGGCGTTGCCGAGTGACTCCTCGGCGATCGCGCTGATCGAGCCGCTGCGGCGTCTGCGCTCCCGTGACGCGGCCTTGATCAGCCGGGAGAAGTGGCGGGCCGCGCTCCAGAACAGCGGGACGATGACGAGCGCGAGGAGGGTCAGGTCCCATCGCAGGTAGAAGAGGAGACCGAGGAACACGGCCACTTCGATCACGTAGTACAGGGCGTTCGCGACGCCCGAGAGGAGGAACGCCTCGACCGCGTCCACATCGCCCGTGACGCGCGACAGCACATCTCCCAGCCGCCGTCGTTCGAAGAAGCCGAGCGAGAGTCCCTGGACGTGCCGGAACACCTCCGCCCGCAGGGCCAGCAGGAATCGCTCGCTGACCCAGGTGGACAGCACGTCGTCGGCGAACCCCAGAACGCCGGAGCCGATGACGAGCAGCAGGTAGGCCGGCGCGATCCAGAGGAAGGGGCTCAGATCACGCGGGACGAGTACGTCGTCCACCACGACCTTGAAGAGCCAGATCTCGGCACCGTCGAGCACCGGCCCCACCAAGCTGAAGCAGAGGAGCGGCACCAGCCAACGCCGACCGCCGCGCGTATAGGGCCAGAAACGCCGGAAGACCTCGCGCAGGGACACGGGTGGCGCGGCGGGGACGACGGCGTCGGGGTCCTCCCCCACCGACAGCAGACGCCGTAGACCGTGCCTCGGGACCCGCGCCATGGCATGCATCCCTCAGAGAAGTTCGCCGGCCCGGCGGACCGGAGCGCCGGGCTCCGGCCCGCTCGACCGTCCTGTGCGGCTACCAACGACCATGGCTGCTGGTACGGCGACGGCGGCGACGACGCCGGCGGCGCTTGCCCCTCGTGTCGTCGCGGCTTGAGGTCGTGTCCTCCTTGTGGTGATCGTGTTTTGCGGGAATGAGATGACTCAGAATCGCCATGAGCTTCCCTCCTGGACCCACCCCCCATGGGGAGATACGTCTGGGAGGCTCCGCTGGATGGCGCTTGCGGAAAGTTTCTGCCGAGGTGCCCGTGCGGCCCGTCGCCGGGGCGCGGCCGGGTGCCGGTCGCGGCTACTTGGCCAGGTAACCGCCGTCGACCACATGGTCGCTGCCCGTCACGTACGAGGCGTCGTCGGACACCAGGAACGCGATGAGCGCGGCGACCTCGGCCGGCTGCGCGGTGCGCCGCAGGGGGACGGAGCCGAGGAGCCGGTCGGTGGCTCCGGGCGGCAGCGAGGTGACCAAGGGGGTGTCGACGATGCCCGGTGAGACCGACAGGACCCGGATGCCGTGGTCGGAGTACTCGCGGGCCGCGGTCCGGGTCAGGGCGAGGACCCCCTGTTTGGCGGCGGCGTAGGCGGCGTGACCGCGGAAGCCCGAATGCGCGGCTATGGAGGCGAGGTTGACGATGACGCCGCCCGTGGCGGCCATCGCGGGGAGCTGGCAGCGCATCGCGTGGAAGACGCCGTAGAGGTTCACCTTCATCACGGTGTCGAAGTCGGCGGGCGGGAGTTCGGCCAGTGGGCTGAGGGGGCCGTTGATTCCGGCGCTGTTGACCGCGATCCGCAGGCCGTCGCGCAAGGCCGCGGCTTCCGCGACGACCCGGCTGACGCTGTCCGGGTCGGTGATGTCGATCCGGCGGGGCAGGGCGGCACCGCCGGCTGCGGTGATCTGCCCGGCCACCCGGGCCGCACCGTCCTCGTCGAGGTCCGCGACCACCACCACAGCGCCCTCCGAGGCCAGCCGCCCGGCACACGCCGCGCCGATCCCGGAGGCGCCGCCGGTCACCAGCGCGACCCGGTCCCGCAGCCGGCCGGGGTGCGGGACCGGGTCGTCAGACGGCTGTGTGTGCGCCGGTGTGTTCGGCATCTGCGGCTCCTGGCGTGGGGACGGGGCGGGGGAAGAGGTTCAGGACGGGCGGGCATGCGCCGTGAGCGGCAGCCGGTCGGGGCGCAGGACGGTCCCCACCAGGGGCCGTACGGGGGCGGAGGCGGCCGGTGTCAGGCGTCGGTGGGCGGTGAACGCGGCCAGTGCCAGCGTCAGTTCGGTCCAGGCGAAGTCCTCGCCGATGCACAGCCGGCTGCCCGCCCCGAACGGCAGATAGGTGTGTCGTGGCGCCTTCGCGGCGGCCTCGCGCGGCCAGCGCTCGGGGTCGAAGCGCTCCGGGTCCTCGTACAGCTGCGGATCGCGGTGCAGCGCGTACGGGCTGAAGAACACCTCGGCGCCCGGGGAGAGCCGGATGCCGCCGAGGGTGACCGGCCGTACCGCGCGGCGCATCAGCAGCCACGACGGCGGGTGCAGACGCAGCGTCTCGGTCAGCACCTGTCGGGTGTAGACCAGCTTGGGAAGGTCCTGGAAGCCGGGGGGACGTCCGGCGAGGACGGTGTCGAGTTCGTCGTGGATCCGGCGCTGGACGTCGGGGCGGCGGGAGACCTCGTACAGCGCCCACGCCAACGAGGCGCTGACGGTGCCGGTGCCGGCCAGGAAGAGGGTGATCAGCTCGTCGGTCACTTCGGTGTCGGTCAGCGCGCCGTCCGGGCCGCCGGTGAGCAGCAGCATCGAGAGCAGATCGCCGCGGTCCCGGCCGTCGGCGCGGTATGTCCCGATGATCCGGTGCTGGACGGCCACCAGCCGCCGCAGCGGGCCGTCGTGCGGCGGCCGCCATCCCGGCAGCAGCGGGAGGCGTTCCGCCCAGGCGTGCAGCGGGGACAGGGCGAGCCGCATCGAGTGGTACTTGACGGACAGCCAGTCCTTGACGGCCCTGTTCAGGTCAGGGTCCCGGGGATCCGCGAAGAGGGTGCTGAGCAGGGTGTCGAGGGTCAGGCGGTGGATCTCCGGCACCAGGTCGCGAGTGGTACCGGGCTCCCAGGCGGCGGCCCGTGCCAGGGACCGTTCGGACATGATGCGGGCGTAGCCGGCGATCCGGTCGTGGTGGAAGGCAGGTTGCATCAGCCTGCGGTGGCGCAGATGGCGGTCGCCGGCAGCGGTGATCAGCCCGTCGCCCAGCGGTACGCGCAGGGCGTCGAACATCGCACCCTTGTCGAAGGCGCGGGCCTGAACGATCAGCAACTCCCGTACGACAGAACTGCAGTTGATGACATGGACCGGCCGCGGTCCGATGTAGATCCGGGTCACCGGTCCGTGGTGCCGCAGCCCGCTGACGAAGCGCAGCGCGTCACGCTGGAGCCGCGGGGCATGCCCGGCCAGCGGTACCCGGCCGGGGGCGACGGGGGCTTCGGCGGAGGCTTCCGTGGGTGCCTCGCGGGGGGCATCGGGCCGCATCTCACTCTTCCTTACGGGCCGGGGCGCCGCCGCCCGCAGCGTCGTCCAGGCGGCGCTGCCCGGCGAAGAGGCCGTCGACGGTGAACGCATGGGTGTGGGTGGGGAAGTGCGTGAGCAGCGGTCGCGGACCGTACATGAGCGGTACCCCGGGCCAGGTGCCGTCGGCGCGCTGGGCAGCGACGAGGTAGCCGAGCCCCTGCGCCCAGTGGTCCTCGTACTCCTCGCCGAGGAGGCCGCCTCGTTCCAGGGCCGCGAGCGCCAGGCCGGTGGCGGCCGGGGTGCTCGGGCCGCCCGGCTCGACGGGCCAGCCACCGTCGGGGTTACGGGTTTCGGCCAGCGTCCGGGCGGCGGGATGGCCGCCCGTGTGCAGGGCCGCCGCGCCGAGGGCGGGCAGGACCTCGGCGGTGGCGTACGGCAGGCCCCGGTACCACCCGGCGTGCCAGCGCCCCTGCTCGCCGAGGCGTTCGCCGAGCCAGCCACGCGCCGCGGTCAGCTGCACACCATGGCGGCCGGAGTGGCGGTCCAGTGCGGTGACGACATGGGCGATCACGTCGTCCACCGGCGGGTCCCCGGCGGACTGCCAGGTCCGCCAGAGCCCGTCGGCCGTCTGCTGCCGGGCCAGGTGATGCAGCCCGGCCCGGATCGCTCTGCCGGGCGCGCCGCTTGCGCCGTTCACGCCGCCCAGCGCGATCAGGGCGGCCGCGGTGGTGTCGTTGTCGGACTCGACGCCCAAGCGGTACGGCCAGCCGCCGTCCGGATTCTGCGCCGCGACCAGGAACGCGACGGCGGCCGGCAGCCCGTGGCCGTCGAAGGCCGGCGCGCCGTGGAAGGCGCGCACGGTCAGTGCGGTGTCCCAGACGTCGCTGGTGGCGAAGCGCCAGGTGCCGTCGGGGAGTTGGCCGGTGAGGAGGTACTCCGCGCAGCGGCGGGTGGCGGGTGCGCCGGGGGCGGCGGCCTGGAGCGCGAGCGCCGCGAGAGCGGTGGTGACCGGATTGCCGAAGAAGTCGCCCGACGGGGATTGCTGGTCGGCGATCGTCCGGGCGGCCTGCCGGGCGGATATCTGGTCGCCGAAGTGGGATTCCACCAGGGCGTGCGCGGACCACAGTTCCACCCGGGTCCAGCGCTTGAGCCGCCCCGGGGCCGCGACGGCGGTGGCCAGCTCGGCGCGCAGGGCGTCGGGGCCGGTCCCGCCACGGGTCGGCCGGCCGGTGTGCAGGGCGATGGCCTGGAGGAGCCGGGCGCGGGCCGACAGCGCCCGGTCCGCGAAGGAGGGGTGGCTCAGGTCGATGGGGCCGCCGCTGTCCAGGGCCAGGGACAGCAGCGCGGTCTCCATGGCACGGGCCACCGGATGGTGGTCCTGCGGGGCGGCGCCGTTGGTGAGCCACGCCCGGCCCCGCTCGGCGGCTCGGCCGGCGCCGGGGTGCGGTGAGCGTGCCAGGGCCAGGGTGCACAGTGCGGTCTCGGTGACACGAGGGGCGGGGGTGGCGAGCCATGAGCCGTTGTCGCGCTGGGTGGAGAGGGCATGCCGGGTGGCGAGGGCGAGCGCACGCTGCACACGTCGTGCGAGCGCGCTCGATAAGTGCGCGTCCGGTACGGCGGGTAACGCACGTCCTGTTGACATCTGGCCTCGGTTTCTCCTGGTCCGCTGGTTCGACGTGGGTGGTTCCGCTGGTTCGACGTGGGTGGTTTTGCTGGTTCGACGTGGGTGGTTCCGCTGGTTCGGAGTGCGCGTGCGATGCGTGGCCGATCGGCGTGGATCACCCTTGACGCACACGTAGCCTGACGGCGTGGACACTTCGTTACCGACCGGCCACCCTCCCTCGGAGATCGTCTTCGTAGCGGACACATGCTCCGCCGCATTGCAGAACATGCCGCGGCTGGAGATCTGGCTCAAAGAGCTCGGGCTGCCCGTCGACACCGCGCTCGTTCCCCTGATGTGCCTCCAGACGGCGTTCATCACCCCCTGGCTGCCCTCGGAGAGCTGCTACCAGATCTCCCGGCTCATGGTCTGGCTGATGGCGATCGACAACATCCTCGACGCGCCGGAGGCGTGGGACACCCCGGATGCACCGGACCCCGCCTGCCCGGACGGGACCCCCGCCCGCGTACGGGCCTGGCACCGGGTACTCGCGGGGCACGAGAGCAGCAGCGACGACCCGATGGCGCGCGCTCTGTCGCAGATCGCCGACGCCCTGCAGCGCGACGGCCGGACCGAACTCCTCGCCGTCTGGCGGGAAAGCATGCACCAGACGCTCATCGGCATGCGGCGCGAACACGAGGCGGCCCGAACAGCGGCCGCCGGCGGCGGTACGCCCCACCTCGCGGACTATCTGCGCCACGGCGCCTGGACCATCGGCGTCGAACAGCAGGTCACCGCCCTGTGGGCGCTCATCGACGAGCCGGATCTGCCCCAGCGCCTTCCCCTGCTGCTGGCCGCGCTGCGCCAGGCTGCGATCGCGATCCGCCTGCTCAACGATCTACGCGGCCACCAGCGGGAACAGGCCGAGGGGAAGGCCGACGCGCTCGCCATCGGCCTGAGCGAGCAGGAGGCGTACGGGCGCGCCGAGGCGGCACTCGCGCAGTGCCGGCGTGCCCTGGCTCCGCTCACCGCGGCCGGGTACGGTTCCGCGGTGGCACTGGAGCGGGTGGTTCTCTGGCACGCGCGGATGTACCACCGATTCGACCCCGTACGGCCCGGCGGACCGGCCACCCCTCCCCTGCCGGGCGGACCGGGCAGCACCGCGCACACCCGGCAAGCGCAGGAAATCCAGGAAGTCCAGGAAAGCCAGGAAAGCCAGGAAATCCAGAGCGTTCTGGAGGTCATCGCGTCCGGAGGGGAATACGACAACAAGCAGCTGGCGAAGCTCTTCGACCGGCTGGAACCGGTCAACTCCGCGCTCCTCATCGGCACCTGGCAGGGTGGCGGGTTCGAGCACACCAGCGAGAACGCCGCACTGCTGGCCTCGATGCGGTGGTACGGCAAGCGGTTCGTCGATGCCGATCACGTGGAGCCGCTGCTGTGCCGTGACGAGGGCGGGACGGTCTTCTCGTACGAGGAGATGGGCCTCGCCACATTGCGCGAGGTCGTCCACCGCGGCCGGCAGTCCACGGCGATGGTCTATGACCAGCTGCCCGTCATCGACCACTTCCGCCGGCTCACCGACGACGTCCTGCTGGGCGTGATGGACAAGAAGGGCGCCCCCGCGGACTTCTACTTCCACCTCACCCGCGTGTCCACGCCGATGTCGTAGGGCCTGTCCGATGGGTCAGGCGGCGAGCCGACGCCCCTGTCGCCACGCCAGGCGCGCCCCGACCCTCGCGCCCATACTGGAGTGGTGCGGCATGGCGATGCCGGGCGCTACGGCGAGGACGCCTTCCGCCCGGAGGAGACCGGCGAGGCCGACCGCATCGATCTGGGCGCGCTCGCCTATGACGAGGTGAGCACCGCACGGCTGGCGGCACTCGGCGTCGGCCCCGGCTGGCACTGCCTGGACGTCGGGGCCGGGACCGGCACGGTGGCACGGTGGCTGCTGGAGTCCGCGGGTGTCAGCTCCGTCCTCGCCGTGGACCGTGATACCCGGTTCCTCCCCGCCGACGGCCCGCCGGGGCTGGTCGCCCAGACCGCCGACATCACCGCACCGGACTTCGACCCCGGCCGCTTCCACCTCGTCCACGCCCGTTTCGTGTTGATGCATCTGCGCTCCTGGCGCCGCATGATCGCCAGGCTCGGTGCGCTGCTCGTCCCCGGTGGTGTGCTGGTGCTCAGCGACGCCGTCGATCTGACCACCGCCTCCGCACCGGCCACCCCGTACACCGCCGTCATGCGCGCGATGTGGCAGGCGCTACGGCAGACCATCGGCACAGACATCTCCTGGGTACCGGACTACCCGCACTTCCTCCTGGAGGACGGCCTGTCCTCGGTGGCCGCCGAAATCCACGTCCCGCCACTGCTCCCCGGCAGCCCGATCAGCCGCTTCTGGGCCGACACCTGGGAACGCACCCGGGACGCCATCCTCGCGACGGGCCAGGTCGACGAACCCCAGCTCGAACGGGCCCGGCACGCCCTGTCCTCCCCGGATTCCGCCGCGCTCTCCCCCGGCATGCTGACCACCTGGGGCTGGAAGCCACCGCACTCCGTCGGCGTCCGACACACGTGACCGACCGCGAGCAGCAGTAGCAGAAGCGGCAGCGGCAGCGGCAGCGGCAGCGGCAGCGGCAGCGGCAGCGGAGGAGCATCGACATCGCGTCATCAGGGGTGTGTAAAGAGGCACACGGATCTCTTGAAGCCGTTGGGGGCACGGCATTTGACTACATCCGGCGCCCTTTTCCTGTGTATCGGCTACGTCCCGATGTATCGGTACGTAGCCGCCATCCCCCCTGCGAGGCCCACCCGGCGTACCCGTCCGTCTCCACCGCACCGTCACACGCAACACGCAGACCGGCGGGGCCCGCCCGCCAGAAGCACCCTGTCTGTCACCGTCACAAGGAACAACCCGTGATCGAACTCAGCCCCGACCAACTCCCCTCCCCCTCCCGCTGGTTCGCGGACGGCCCTCCCGGGGCGGCGGCGCTTGCCGAACACGCGCTGGTCTCGGGCGCCGGCCACTGGTGGGCCGACCGCGCCCTCGCCCCCCGCACCCTGGCGGTGGCCTGCGCCGATCACCTGCTGCTCCGCGGCGAACCAACCGCCCTGGCCCCGCTCTCACTCGCCGCCTTCGCCACGCACTACGTCCAGGCCCCCGCCCGCTTCCTGCCCCTGCTGGGCAACGCCTTCGACCTGCTCGTGCCGTGGGAGCGCATGACGTACGTCCACCGCGTCCCGGTCTCACCTGCACGCCCGCCCCGAGGTGTGACGGTGCGTCGACTGAAGGCCGAGGACGCCCCCGCGCTGGCCGCGCTGGATACAGACATGGCGTGGATCCACGCCAGTTGGGGCGGCCCGGCCGGCCTCGCCGCCTCCGGGCACGGCTGGGCGGCCTTCCGGAAGGACCGCGTCCTCGCCGTGGCCTGTACGTACTTCCGGGGCAGCGCATACGAGGACATCGCCTGCGTGACCGTCCCCGAACACCGCCGCCAGCGCCTGGGCCTGTCCTGCGTCACCGCCCTGTGCCAGGACATCGCCGGCCGGGGCCACGCCCCGACCTGGACCTGCTCCCGCGACAACCGCCCCAGCCGGCTCCTCGCCTGGACCGCCGGTTTCCGCCTGGAGCACGAGTACGTTCACTACTTCACCGGCCAACCGGCCCGCCCCGTTGCCGCTCTCACCGCCTGAACGTCACACGACAGCGGCAACGGCGGCATCGGCAGCGGCAGCGGCAGCGACGAGTGGCCTACCCCGCCCCCGTAGTTGAACTTGAAACCTAGTTGTCGTGCTGCGTATATGCCCGATGATCACGGGCTGCGTTGTACTCAGCTCAGCGCCCGAGGGCATTCCGGAGCTGCTGCTTGCTCATGTTGGAGCGCCCCTCGATGTTCTTCTTCTTGGCCTCCTCATAGAGCTGGTCCTTGGTGGGGCCCTGGGATCCACTGTGGGAACGTTCGCCGCCGCGTTGCGAGGCGGACTTCGAATCGCGGATGGAGACCTTGCTGGCGGTCTTCGACTCGCCGGAGCGGGCGCGTTCCTTGTTCACGGTCCGGGCGGCGATCTCCTTCGCCCGCTTCGTGGACTCGCCCCGCTGTTCGGCGCTCTCCTTGATGTGCTCGTACTGGCGCTCGCGCTTCTTGCTCGAACCTGCAGGCATGCCGACTCCTCGTGCGGTGCGGTTGTCATCGGGCCGACGCGCGGTGATCGGCCGCCGGCCACGCCTCCATTCCACTCCCTACGGCAGCCGCGCGCGAGGCAGGAGAGCTGCTCGGACGTCGTCAGCCGCGGGCATGCCCGTCATGGGCGCGGCTCGGTGATCCATTCGTGCCACCGGCCGGTGAGGACGAGGTCGGCCAGCCTCTGGTAGCCGCCACCGCCCGGGTGGGCGCCGTCGCCGGCCAGGGCTTCCCGGATCCAGACGGGGTCGTCGGCCAGGGCCAGGGTCGTACCGATGAAAGGGATGTGCCGTGATCGGCAGAGGGCGGTCATCTCGTCGGCGAGTTCTGTGGTCCGTCGCAGGTGCTGCTCGCCTGCGTCGATGACCGGCGGGGGGCCTACGACCAGTGAGGCGATCGCCCGGCGCCGGGCCTCCTCCAGGATCGAGGCCAGGTTGTCCAGGCAGCGGGCCGGGTCGACGCGGACCGCGCCGTTCTCCCGGATGGCGTCGTTGCTGCCGAAGGAGACGACGAGCCGGTTGTCGGCACCAGGCAGGGTTCGGGGCAGGACCTCCTGCCAGCAGCGACGCAGGACGTCCTCGGAAGTGTTGCGCCTGATGCCGAGGTTGAAGGCGGTGAGGTCGCCGGCGGTGGCCGCGAGCACCCGGCCGACCCACCCTCGGTGTTCTGGGTCGCCGATTCCCTGGACGAACGAGTCGCCGATGAAGCAGATGCGCATGTCCCCGGTCACCTGGCCACCCTATGGGCGGGCCGCCTGGTGCTGGCAGATCCCGGTGCTGCTCTGCCGGGGCTGTTCTGCCGGGCCTGGGTCCTCCGCGGGGCCCGGTTACTCTGCGGGGCCCAGTTGCTCCGCGGGCCCAGTTGCTCCGCGGGCCCAGTTGCTCCGCGGGCCCAGTTGCTCCGCGGGGATGATGAAAGTGGTCTCGGCGGGCTGGTTGCGGCGAGTGCGCTCCGGCGTGCGGATAGCTTCGCCGGCGTGGCTCGTCTCGCGCCGCGAGCCCCCTGAGGAAGGTGAGTGTGCGAGTGAGTGCGTCATGAGCAAGAAGGACGAGGCCGTGGTGCGGGCACTGCTCGACCGGCACGGTCAGACCTACGCGGCCCAGGCGGGCATCAGGCTGCGGAACACCCCCGCGCCGCTGTACCAGCTCGTCGTCCTGTCGTTGCTGCTGTCCGCGCGTATCCGGGCGGACACCGCGGTGGCGGCGGCCCGTGCGCTGTTCGCCGCCGGGATGCGCGATGCCCGACGGATGTCGGAGGCCACCTGGCAGCAGCGCGTAGACGCCCTCGGCGAGGGTGGCTACCGCCGCTACGACGAGCGGACCGCCACCCAACTCGGTGACGGAGCCGAACTGCTGCTGGAGCGCTACGAGGGCGATCTGCGTCGACTGCGCGAGGGTCGCGAGGGTACGGACCCGAAGAGCCTGCTACGCGAGATCCCCGGCATCGGCCCCACCGGGGTGGACATCTTCCTCCGGGAGGTCCAGGGCGTGTGGCCGGAGTTCTCCCCTCACCTGGACCGCAAGGCGCTGGACGGGGCAGAACGGATCGGGCTGCCGACCTCCCCCAAGAGACTCGCATCCCTCGTGGACGAGGCCGAGCTGCCTCAGCTGGCCGCGGGACTCGTCCGCACCGCCCTCGACAAACGGGTGGCCGAAGAGGTGCGCTCCACGGCGACGGCCTGAAGGAGCGCACCCCGAGTGCGGCACATCCAGGCCGCCCGTCCGCCTCGTCCGCCTCTCTTACGTCAACTTGCGGTAGGCCCGGAATGCCCGTGTGGCCAGGAGGCCCATCACGAGGACGGCCACCGCGAGCAGTCCCAGATGGATCCAGACCGCGCCCCAGTCGGGGTGGGCGAGTGTCGCCTGCCGCGCCGCGACGACCGCCCATTCCACGGGGTTGTATCCGGCGACGCGCCCGACCCAGCTCGGAGCGAGGTGCAGGTCCATCACGGCAGAGCTCAGGAACATCAGCGGCAGCGTGGTGAACTGGGAAATGGCGATCAGTGTGGCTTGCTGCCGGGTCAGCAGTGCGACGGCGTTGGACAGCGCCGAGAAGATCAGTGTCAGCAGCACCGCGGCGAGGACCGTGTCACCGATGCCTGGGACGCCGCCGGGGAAGCGGGCTCCGGCGATCAGCGCGATGACGACGATGATCACGCTTTGGATGACTGTCTGGATCGCCTGGTAGGCCATGGTCGCGCACATCATGGCGCCTCGGCTGGCAGGCGAGGTGAGCAGCCGGTCCATCACGCCGCGGTCGATGTCCTGCAGATAGGTCGTCCCGGCCCAGGCGCTCGCGAACAGCGCGGTCATCATCACCACGCCCGGCGTGAGGAACTGCAGGAAACCGCCGCTGCCGTGCGCGAACCCGGGCAGGTTCACGACCGCGCGGAAGAGCTGCCCGAACAACAGCAGCCAGATCACCGGCTGCACGAGCCCGATGACGAGGAAGGTGGGCATCCGCCACAGCGTGCGCAGCAGGCGGCCGGTGAGGAACGCGGAGTGGGTGATCACGGTCAGCGGAGGCGTGCCGACGCGCTCCATGGGTGCTGTGGTCACTTCGCCGCCTCCAGGGCCTTCGGGTCCTCGTCGCCGGCCGCCTCAAGGCTGTGGCCGGTGTGCCGGAGGTAGACGTCGTCGAGCGAAGGGCGGGCAAGCGTCGCGGACGTCACGGCGATGCCGGCTTCTTCGAGTGCGGCCAGGACGGGCGGCAAGGCACGCGCGCCGTCGTCGGTGCGGCCGCGGACCGTGCATCCGTCCATGGTGATCTCGCGTAGCTCTGGGACGCGTTGCAGCACCTCGGGTGCTCTGCCGTCGGACCGGGCGAGCTCGACCTGCACCGCGTCGCCGCGCAGGTCGCTCTTGAGTTCCTCCGGTGTGCCTTCGGCGACGACGGTGCCGTGGTCGACGATCGCGAGCCGGTCGGCGAGGTGGTCGGCCTCGTCCAGGTAGTGGGTGGTGAGCAGCACCGTCATCTGCTCGTCCCCGGCCATCCTGGCGATCTCGTGCCACATCTCGCTCCGGGCCTGGGGGTCCAGACCCGTGGTCGGCTCGTCGAGAAACAGCACCTGCGGGCGGTGCATCAGCCCGAGCGCGACGTCCAATTTGCGCGCCATGCCACCGGAGTACGTGTTGACCGGCCGGTTGGCGGCGTCGGTCAGACCGAACCTGCCGATGAGCTCCCGCGTCCGCGCCCTGGCGTCACGACGGGACATCCCGTGGATGCGGCCCGCGAGCAGGAGGTTCTCGGTCGCGGTCGCCATCGGGTCCGTGCCGGGCTTCTGGGCCACGTATCCGATCGCCCGGCGCACCCGGTCCGGCCTCGCCGCAACGTCGATGCCCGCGACCCGTGCGGATCCCGAGTCGGCGACCGACAGCGTGGAGAGGATCTTCACCGTGGTCGACTTGCCCGCCCCGTTCGGACCGAGCAGTCCGAAGACGGTCCCCTTCGCCGCGCAGAAGCTCAGCCCCTGCAACGCTGTGACCGGGGGTTTGTTCCTGCCTGCTGAATAGGTCTTGACCAGATCGACGGCTTCCAGAGCCGCTTCTGCACGTCGAACAACCACACCCATCGCCACACACCCTTGTCAGATCCTGGTGTGACTCCCACCTTCCTGGTGTCACCGGACACAAGGAGGCTGAATGGCGAGGGCGGAACCCTACGGTGAGATGTCGCAGCAGACGTTAACAGACGTGTAGGCAGTCGCCAACGAGCCCCCGCACACCGGGAATCCTGTGCCCCGAAGGTCCAGGATCACCGCCGTCTCACCGCCGTCTCACCGCCGTCTCACCGCCGTTTCGCAGTTCTCAGGAGGCGTCTAGGCGTCTAGGTGTCTTCCTGGGCCCTAGGCGTCTTCCTGGGCGAGGGCGTCGAGGCGGCGTCGGGCCGGTCCCAGGGAGCGCCTGCAGTGGCTGAGCCCCGTCCAGGGGTCGCCATGCGTCGACAGCCGGTCGGCGAGGGTGCGCAGGGTCCAGTGCCGCGGGCCGATCCGCGGATCGTCGAGTTCGCCCCAGTCGAGCGGGGTGGCCACCGGGGCGTGGGGCCGGGCCCGGACGGCGTAGGGGGCCACCGAGGTCTGGGCGTAGGCGTTGCGCAAGGTGTCCAAGTAGAGCCTGCCGCGGCGCTTGTTCTTGCGCGCCTCGGTCGTCAGCCGGTCGGGGTGCCGGCCGGCCAGCAGATCGGCCACCTGCCGGGCGAAGGCACGCGTGGTGTCGAAGTCGGTGCGCCGGTCCAACAGCAGGACGATGTGCAGACCACGCGAGCCCGTCGTCATCACCGCGGGCCGCAGCCCCAGTTCCGTGGTGAGGAGGTCGCCCAGCTTCCGGGCGGTCCACCGCACGAGCTCGAAGTCCTCACCCGGTGGGTCGAGGTCGAACACCAGCCGGTCCGGGCAGTCGAGCCGGTCGACGCGGCTGAGCCACGGGTGCGGGGTGATGCAGGCCTGGTTGGCGAGGTAGGCGAGCGTGGCGGCGTCATCGCACACGGCCATGGTGACGGTCCCGTCCTCCTTGGCGATCTCCTCCCGGTGGATCCAGTCCGGGAAGTAGTCGGGGACGTCCTTGTGGAAGAACGACTTCCCGCCGTACCCGTCGGGGTGGCGCTCCATGGCCAGCGGCCGGCCCCTCAGATGGGTCAGCATGGGGCGGGAGACGGTGCGGTAGAAATCGATCAGTTCGGCCTTGGTGATCCCGTCGTCCGGGAAGAGTTCCTTGTCCGGCCGGGAGATCGCGATGGTCCGGCTCCCGACACGGATGCTGTCCTTCGCACTCACGGTTTCTTTCTCCTGGTCTCAGTTTCCTACGCACCGTCTCGCCTTCGATCGTTAGGCGGCCCATCAAGGGAAATACGACTCAAGCGTTCCGCGACGCCGGATATCGAGTGTCGCGCAGTGGAATGAGCCACCGAACGGCGCGTAATGCAGCAGGTCGCACGGGATCGGCTCGAAGCCCCATTTTTCGAGCGCGCGCAGCATGTTGGTGTGATGCCGCTCCGCGATCACCCGTCTTTCGTCGATCATGAGAATGTTCATGCTGAGCCACTTGCCGCACATCGAGGCGACCTTGAGCAGGCGCTCGTCGATCGGATCGGGCTCTGGGGCGATCAGGATGTCCCATGAGCTCAGGACGTCAGGCAGGCGGTCGACGTCGATGTATTCGGGATTGACCAGCGCCTTTCCGGGCGCTAGCAGGACGAACGTCGTATCGATGTGCATGGGCCTGCGGCAGCGGCTCTCGATCTCGTGGATGCGATAGCCGGGTCCGAGGTGGCGGCGCAACCAGTCGATTCCCATGCGATTGGTGACATTGCTCCGCGTGACGAACAGATCGCGTCCCGCGCGCACAAAATCCGCCGCATCGAACACCGGCTCGAACTCGGTGAGGAGGTAGCGCATGGGCTCGTCGGCCTCGGGGACGCGGAAATCCGCCTCGAACAGTGCGTCAGTGAGCTGCGGCTTCGGTGCCGCCGTCCAGCGCGCGCCGCGCCGGAAGTAGTCCTTGAGGATCGGGCGATAGGAGTGCGTCTCGAAGTATCGGCACGGCCATGCCATCGGGGTCTCGATGATCTCGTCGCCGATCACGAGCATGCTGTCACGCGGGCAGGTATTGCAGAAACCGCGCGACGACCAGTCGGGAGTGCCGAAGCGTTTCCCGTGGTCGACCGCCTCCGGACGTCTGACCGTGATGCCGAGGGATTCCAGGACGGTGATGAACTGATCGAGCTCCCGCTGCGCCGGCTCGATCAGCACGCGCGGATACTTGAAGCCGGCGGCAATCCCCTGCAACCGCGCCGCCCATGGCGGGATATTGCACCTCACGGTCGGATGGTTGGAGGGAATCGTCGCGCCATCGAGACGCCCGACGATGATCTCCTCCAGCGGGTCCCACTCATTGTGGGAATTGACCGGCGAAACCAGGGGTTCCGATGCCTCCATGGTCTGCCTGCCCTTCCGGTTGCTGGTACCAGCCGGTCATCGGCGTGCAGAGCAACGGGTTCCCGACTGCGCCCGGCAGCTAACGCCGCGGCGTCCGGAATTGAGCCGGATGCGAAGTCCGGCGGGACCATCAGCATGTTGTTTCACGGGACAAGGCGAGCCGAAGACCACGATCCGGGGCAGGTCGGGTTAGAAAGTCCGCGTGCACGACAGCGACGAATCGGCCGCCTGTGAACCCGATCCCGGACTGTGCGATCTGTGCGGCCTGCCCATCCCTCCCAGCACGCAGATCTTCTCCCTGGTGCAGGACTCTTCCGTAACTCATCCGTACGATCCGGAGCAGGACGGCCAGCGGCTTCTGGCGGCCTGTGGCCCCGAACACCTCAGTGAACTCCAGCAGCGGTACCGGCAACGGCCGTATGTGAAAGAAGAGCTCTGGGCCGGAAAGATCGCCCGTGCCCTGCGCGCGCATCCCGAAGGCCTCGACGAAGAAGGAATCGTCCAGGCGACCGGCCTGAACTTCATCCAGATCGAACGCACTCTGTCGTGGGAGAGCGAACGCTTCCTGCTTCAGCAGACACAGCCGGAGGATCACGACGGTCCCGGAGATGACGCCAGCAGCAGCGGCGCCGACGACGCAGGCTGACCCGGGGCCTGTTTGCGTACCGCGTACCGCCAGCTCCGCCGGAGGTCAGTCAGTCCCGCGGGCCGTGAGCACGCCTTTCGCCCTGCATCTTGATCTTCTCTATCGCTTGCCTCGCCTTCCGCTTCGCCATCTCGGTGAACCTCGTCGGGCTATCCCTCCCGCCTCCCCGCTCACGATCCGCCGATTGCGGTTCTCGGACACGGTCAGGCGGAGTCGGCGGAGTCGGTGGCCCGGCAATGGGAGGCGGATTGTTCGGCTTCTGACGTTCCTCCGGAGTTTCGGATCCAGGCATCTCGGTAGGCATCTCAGCCTCCTCGTTCCCGTTCGTACATCAGGCGGAGAGCGTCTTCATCATGCGGAGAGCGCCTTGATGAGGTCGGCGCGGCTCATCGACGAGCGGCCCCGGACATCTGCCTCGGTGGCGAGTTGATAAAGCTCCGCCTTGCTGCACCGATCCAGCTCGGCGCGCTTGGCCCGGCCCGTGCCGTGACCCCTGCCGTTGTTCTTGCTCACACTCTTGCTCTTGCCGTGGCTCTTGGGCCTTCCTTTCGTTCTCTCAAGGCTGGCATGGAGAGCGTCCATCAGCTCACGGTCGGTGATCTTCGGCTTGCCCGGCAGATCGGCCACTTCCTCGTGCGGGTCCCGGACCTCGTCCGCCCAGTGCAGGGTGTGCAGCGTGAGGATGTCGTCTTCGGCCTTGACCGCGACCAGGTACGCGCGGTTGCGCATGACGAAAGTGGCGATGCCGGCCTTGCCCGACCGGTCGAGGGCCTTGCGCAGCAGCGCGTACACCTTGGCGTACTCCTTGCCCTGCGGGCCCAGATAGTAGGTCCGGTCGAAGAAGATCGGCTCGACGTCGGCCAGCTCGACGAAGCCACTGATCTCCAGCGCCCTGGACCGGACCGGGGCGATGTCGTCCAGCTCCTCCGGCTCGACCAGGACGTACTCCTCGCCCACGTCGTAGCCCTTGACGATGTCCTCGGCCGCGACCTCCTCGCCGGTGCGTTCATTGACCCGCTGATTGCGGATCCGGTCGGCGGTGCCGCGCTGGATCTGGTGGAAGTGGATCGTGTGGCTGTCGGTCGCCGTATACATCTTGATAGGCAGGGTGACCAGCCCGAACGTCAGCGAACCACGCCACACCGGACGGGCCATGAGTCCTACCTCCCACACCGGACGCGCCAGCCGGGGCCGTGCCTCCCACGGCTCCCGCCGCCCCTTCCATGGCACGTCCGTCAGGGGGTGATCGCATCCCAGTGCCGCCGCGCCGGGCGTGCTGCGCCCGACGTGCGCTGTTCATGGTCCCTTCCACACTGTGCGCACGTCCCGGTGCGCGGGCCGGCCATCGTCAGCGGCCGACCGCCCTACGCAGCTCGTCCTTGTTCATGGTGGAGCGGCCCTCGATGTTCTTCCTCTTGGCTTCCTCGTAGAGCTGGTCCCTGGTCGGCTCCTGCGGGCCGCGACGGGACCGTTCCCCGCCTCGATGGGGCGCGGACTTCGTCTCCTGCGTGGAAGGCCTGCCGGCGGCCTTGGCCCCGCCCTCGCGGGCGCGCTGCTGGTCGACGGCCCTCGCGTTGTTGACGGCCCTCGCGGCGATCTCTTCGGCACGCCTCTCGGAGACGCCGTGTTCCAGCGCGTTCTCCTTGATGTGCTCGTACTGCCGCTCGCGCTTCCTACTGGCTCCTGCAGGCATGACGACGTCCTTTGGTGCGGCTGCTACCGGCTCATCCGGTCTGCAGCCGTTGCAGCCGGATCGGCTTCCGTACCAGTCCACGCCAGAAGCGCACCGGCTGCCAGGCGAACAGCGCCGCCCGGGGCTGCCGCGAGCCGCACGCGGCTCAGTTGCCCGTTCAACCATGTGCCCTGGAGACCGACGACATAGGGTGCCCGCCCTCGGGTACGCGAATCCTCAACAGGACTTACTGCCACATCACTTACGGAGGCTGACACCATGGGAATCGGCGGGTGCATCGGTCTGCTCGCGGTGGGGGCGATCCTCACCTTCGCGGTGGACTGGCACATGGCCGGAGTCAACGTCGACCTCGTGGGCGTCATCCTGATGATCGTCGGCATCATCGGTATCGCCGCCTACGTGAGCATCCTCAAGCGGCGTCGCACCCAGCCGCCTGCGCCAGGCGCCCCGGTCGTCGACGTCGAAGACAACCGCTACTACAGGTAGCGCCTGAGCGCCAGAGCTCGTTGCGTGCCCGAATGCATCGCGGCCGGTCGTCCGCACGTTCCCGCGGGCGAGCGGACCGGTCATGCCGGCTTTCCGGCCCGGGCGAATTCCGCGATGAACGTGGCGCAGAATGCCTTCAGGTCGCCTGGCCTGCGGCTGGTGATCAATGTGTTGTTGCCCGCCGTACAGACCTTGACCTGCTCGTCCACCCAGTTGCCGCCGGCATTGCGGATATCGGTCTGCAGACTGGGATAGGACGTCAGGGTGCGTCCCCGTACGACATCGGCCTCGACGAGCGTCCACGGCGCATGGCAGATGGCCGCCACCGGCCTGCCCCGGTCGAAGAAGCCCTTAACGAACGCCACCGCTTTGCGGTCCATGCGCAGGGCATCGGGGTTGGCGACACCGCCGGGCAGGACCAGGCCGCCGTAGTCCGCAACGCGCGCCGTGTCCACCGTCGTGTCCACCGGGAAGGTGTCGGCCTTGTCCAGATGGTGGAACGCCTGGATCCGACCGGACCGGGTGGACACCAGGTGGGGAACGTCTCCCGAGTCCAGCACCGCCTGCCAGGCATCGGTCAGTTCGACCTGCTCCACACCTGCGGGTGCGACCAAGAACGCGATCTGCATAAGGCGTCGTTCCTTTCTCCTGTGTGTGTCACGGACGGTCACGCTCACGGTCGCAGTCACGGCCACAGTCACGGTCACAGTCACGGTCACGGTCACGGTCACGGTCACGGTCACGCAACAAGACGGATTCCCGACGTTCCTGGCCGCTCATACGCGTTCCCCCGCGATTACGTCGGATGCCTCCCGCAGATCGCGCGCGAACAGCGACCAGGTGGCAGGCTTTGACGGGGCGTGCGACGGTCTTGCTCGTCGTGGCGGGCGTACAGCCCCGCTCGGCGTGGCGAGTGAACACGCGTGAACACGCGATCCTGGCGAAGGACGCCGGGAGGACGAAGGTCCATGGGTGGGGAGGCGGCGACAGGAGGACGACCATGCGAGTGACGGCCCGACCGGACGGAAGTGCTCCGTTCGTTCCGAGTGCGCACCAGCTGAAGGGTGCCGTCGCCCGTGCCGGGGATACGTTCCTGGCCTCCGTCGATGCGCTCGGCCGTATGCAGAAGCTGGATGTCCTGATCACCCCTGTGCAGCGCGTGGTGCGAGGGCTGCCCCTGGGGCGCGCGCGTGATGTGCTCCATGGGCTGCCCATCGGGCATCCGCTCCACCCGGTGCTGGTGCAGGTGCCGATCGGCGCATGGCTGTCCTCCGCGGTGCTGGACGTCGTGCCCGGTACTCGCCGCAGTGCCCGCCTGCTGATCGGAGTGGGCGTCCTCGCTGCGGCTCCCGCCGCGCTGGCCGGCTGGGTGGACTGGGCCGAGCAGCACGAGGACCAGATGCGCACCGGGCTGGTGCACGCGGCGTCGATCGCTGTGGCCATCGGCCTGTATTCGGGGTCGTGGGTGCAGCGCGGGCGCGGCCGTACGTTGCTGGGCAAGGCCCTCGGCATGGCAGGTCTGTGCGCGGCCGGTGTCGGCGGGATGCTCGGCGGTCACCTCGCCTTCCGGCAGGCCGCGGGCCCCAACAAGGCGGAGCCCGTGCCACACCTGCTGGAGGACGAGTGGCAGGCCGTGGGAAGCGTGCCGGACTTCCCGGTGGGTGAGGCGGTGCGTCGGCAGCTGGGCGAGGTGCCGTTGCTCGTCGTCCGCCAGGCGGACGGAGAGATCCATGTGCTCGCCGATCGGTGCAGTCATCAGTCCGGTCCCCTGTCGGGCGGGAAGATCACCGACGGTTGCGTGGAGTGCCCCTGGCACGGCAGCGTCTTCAGACTCGCGGACGGCGCGAACGTCCGTGGCCCGGCGACGGCTCCGCAGCCCGTCTTCCAGGTGCGCATGGACGAGACGGGAACCGTCCAGGTCCGGCTGCCGGGGGCCGGCTGAGACCGGCTCGGCAGGTCTCGGTTCCGAAAGACCTCCGCAGCCCTCGCCAGCAGTAACTGCCCTAACTGCGCCCAACCCTGCCCCTAACTTCCCCTAACTTCCCCTGAACGCACGGCGTTCGGTGTGCGTTCTCGCAGGTGGTACATCGGTGTTCCGGTTCGTCTCAACACTGTGATCATGGAACGGACACGTACACGGACACCGAACCTCAAGGAGCCGCTCACCATGCCCGTACCTGCCGACCCGACACTTCTCCATCCGATGCCCGAGCAGCCCCGGGTGGTACTGCTCAGGCCGCTGGTGAAGTCCCCGCTGATCGAAGTCGGGGAGTACTCCTACTACGACGACCCCGACGACCCCACGGCGTTCGAAACGCGCAATGTGCTCTACCACTACGGGCCGGAGAAGCTGGTCATCGGCAGGTTCTGCGCCCTGGGCACGGGGGTGCGGTTCATCATGAACGGCGCCAACCACCGGATGGACGGCCCCTCGACCTTCCCGTTCCCCACCATGGGCGGCTCGTGGGCCGAGCACCTCGACCTGCTCACCGGCCTGCCGAACCGCGGGGACACCGTCGTCGGCAACGACGTCTGGTTCGGCTACGGCGCGACGGTGATGCCCGGCGTACGGATCGGACACGGCGCGATCATCAGCTCGGGCGCCGTGGTGACCTCGGACGTGCCGGACTACGGCATCGTCGGCGGCAATCCGGCCCGGCTCATCCGCACCCGCTACAGCGACGAGGACGTCGCCCGCCTGCTGGCGGTGGCCTGGTGGGACTGGCCCCCGGAGCACATCACCGAGCATGTGCGGACGATCATGTCGGGCAGCATCGCCGACCTGGAGGCGGCCGCCCCGGACAACCAGCGCGCGTGACACGGGCTTCGGGTCGTCCCGTGCGCCCGGCTCGGCGCCGCCGCCGGACACCCTCCGCACGGAGGTCGTCGTAATTGCCGTGCACCGCGGCCCGGCGGCGGGCTAGAGTCCAGGGCATGTACCTCTATCAGATCTACGGCTGACGCGGCCGGGGCCTCGCCCCCGCCTCCGTCTCGCACATCCGGGTGACGCCCCGCAGGCAGGACTTTCCTCTCGCAGCGGCAGGCGCACGGTTTTGCTGTAACTCACTGCGATTTGCCGTGGGTTGCCGCGTCTTGCTGCGCTGCGCCTTGCTGTGGGCCCTGCTGTGCCTTGCTGCGCCCTTTCGCCATAGATCTGAAATGAGTGATCTTCCATGTCCCGTCGCCGTGCCCATATTGCAATGGTCGGCATCCCCGCCGTCAGCCATGTCCTGCCCAGCCTGGCCATCATCCGCGAGCTGGTGGCCCGCGGTCATCGGGTGACCTACGCCAACGACCCGGCGGTCAGCGACCTGATCGCGACCACCGGCGCCGAACTGGTCCCCTGCACCTCCGTGCTGCCGGTCGCCGACAACGACTGGCCCGACGACCCCATCGCCGCGATGGACCTCTTCCTCGACGACGCCGTGCAGGCCCTCCCGCAGCTGCGCGCCGCCTACGACCACGACCGCGCGGACCTCTACCTGTACGACATCGGTGCCTACGCCGCGCGCGCCCTCGCCGAGACGCAGGGCCGCCCCCTGCTGCAGCTGTCCCCGACCTTCGTGGCCTGGGAGAGCTATGGCCAGGACGCGGCAGCACACCTGTGGCAGCTGCCGGGTGCGGACGCCTACCGGGCGAAGTTCGCTCAGTGGCTCGTCAACTGCGGGGCGTCCACCACCGACGTGGACGCCTTCTCCGGCCGCCCCTCACGGGCCCTGGCCCTGATCCCCCGGGCGATGCAGCCGCACGTCGACCAGGTCGACACCGACACCGTGACGTTTGTCGGCGCCTGTCGCGGCCCGCGCGGGGACGAGAACGGCTGGACACGTCCCGCCGACGCCGAGAACGTCCTTCTCATCTCCCTCGGCTCGGCGTACACCTGCCGGCCGGAGTTCTACCGCAACTGCCTGGCGGCCTTCGGCGACCTGCCCGGCTGGCACGTCGTGCTCCAGATCGGGAAGTACACCGACCCGCGGGAGCTGGGCGCCATTCCGCCCAACGTCGAAGTGCATTCCTGGGTGCCCCAGCCGGCGATCCTGGAACAGGCCGACGCCTTCGTCACCCATGCCGGCATGGGCGGCTGCGGCGAAGGGCTGCTGGCCGGCGTTCCGATGATCGCGGTTCCGCAAGGCGCCGAACAGTTCCTCAACGCCGACCGTCTCGTAGAGCTGGGCGTGGCCCGCCGCATCGACACCCCCGACGCCACGGCCGAGACCCTGCGGACCGCGCTGAGCGAACTCGTCGCCGACGCGGAGATCACCCGCCGCTCGGCGCTCCTCCGGGCCGACGCCCGAGCCGAGGGCGGCACCACACAGGCGGCCGACCTCATCGAGCACATGCTGAGCTGATACCCCACCACCGCAGAGCAGGGGTGGCGAAGCGGCACTCCACCGTTCACCACCACCCCTGCCTGTGGTCAGGCTCGCTCCCCCGCCACTTACGGCGTGACATCAACTGCCCCATTTCTGCCTGGGAACGGAACGAACCGGGTCCCACGCATCAGCACTGCGACCGATACTCGAGCTCCGGAATGTACGTGGCCCACTCGGTGCGGCTCAGACCGCCCTGGGCGCGGTGGCACACCTCTGCCGTGACACGCTCCGGGTCGACGGGGTACGTCTGGAGGGGGACGTTCCGGCCGGCCATGAGCAGGGTGGTGCCGTCCGCGTTGAAGGCGAGGGCGCGAATCGGGTCGCCAGGGGTGGGCAGGGGGCCGCCCAGGGGACGGCTGGAGGCTGCTTCCCAGAGCCGTACGGTGCCGGACGCGTCGGCCGTTGCCAGGGTGGTGCCGTCGGGTGAGTAGGCCAGGGCGGTGACGGACGCGGCGTCGGGTCCGGCGGAGTCCGATGGGAGCACGGCGAGGCGGCGGGTGGCGTCGCGGTTCCAGACGGTGACCCGTCCGGTGGCCTCTCCGACGGCGAGGTGTTCACCGTCCCGGCTGTAGGTGATGGCGGTGGGGACTTCCAGCGTCAGGCTGCGCAGCGCCGGGCGCCCGTCGGGGAGGGGGAAGTGGGTGCTGTGGGTCGTGGCCAGGAATCGTCCGTCGGGGCGTACCGCCATCCCGCCGTGCACGAAGGACGTCCGGCTGTGGCTGGCATAGGGGTCCTCCGAGGCTCCCTGCTGCCGAAGGCGCTTGCCGTTCAACGGGTCCCAGGTGTCCAGCGCCTCCGAGCTCTCACGGTAGGCGAGCAGGGACCGGCTGTCGGCGGTGAAGGCGATCGAGTCGACCGGCGCGGCGTCGTCTTCGGTGGTGAGGTGGAACGAGGTCATGCGGGTGCGTCGCCGTAGGTCCCACAGGGTGATCGAGCTGGGGCCCACCGCCACGGCATAGTTCTCCTGAACGGCTGCGCCGTAGGCGAATCGCCGGCTGTCAGGGCTGAAGGCCATCAAGGGCACGCACTCACGAGGCGGGTCCTCACTATCGCGCGCGAAGCGGCAGTTGTACGGCGGCAGGTCGACGTCGACGGCCGCTGCGACGTCGTGCGTCGACCGCAGGGTGAAGCGGGCGGTCCGGCCGCTTCTCCTCATGAGGGCAACGGTGCTGCCGTCCGGGCTGAACACCGCCGCCGCACTGCCCTGTTGACGCCAGTCGTGTGCGAACGCGCGGCCCGCCCACAGGGTGTAGACCGCCCCCGTGTCGAACCCGGCCAGGTAGCGGATCGTGCCGGAGCGCGGATCGGCATGTACGGCGCCGACGTTCGGAGCCGACATCCGGTAGCGGAAGACGGGGCGGCCGGGGTCGGAGAGGCGCCACAGCAGGATCTCCTGGGCTACGGCGGCGACCAGGAATCCGCCGTCGGGGCTGAACGAGAACGCCTGGAGTCCGGACCAGTGGATCGCAGGAAGTTCACGCCGGGAGGCCAGGTCCCATCTCCTGGCTCCCGTGTCGTCGGCGACCACGAGGTGGCGGCCGGTCGGGTCGAAGAGCAGCTCGTCCTTGAGGGATTCCTCCGCGCGGCATGCTGCTCGCTGTGCTGCCGCGGGGAGGGCCGGAAGCCTCCGGTGTGCCCTGATGTCCCATATCTCCAGCGCCCCTGCCTCGGGGCAGAGGGCCAGCAGTCGGTCGTCGGTACTGACGGCCGATTGCCGTTGGCCGGCGTCGGGCCGCTGGAATACGGTGCGCCGCCGCTGTATGTCCCAGAGGCGGACGCTCGTGTCGTGGAGAGTGAGGAGGCGTCCGCTGGGAGTGAAGCTCCCCGTGGCCCCGTTCGTGAAGTGCCCGGTGTCGCCCTTCATGTGGATGGGTGGCCCGATGGGCCGTCCGTTCGTGACCTGCCGCAGCTCCAGCTGACCGTCCGTGCCCACCAGCATCCGCCGTCCGTCCGGCGAGAGGTCTGTGAACTCGGCCCCCTCCAGCGAGAAGGAGCCGATGCGCTCATGGGTGACCACGTCCCAGACCCGCGACGGTCCCGGGTCGCTGATGCTGACCAGCGTGCGGCCGTCACCGCTGATCAGCCGCGCTTCGTCGTCCCCTGACTCCGGGACGGAGAACGACTCCTGCTCCCGCTGCGTCGCCGCCCCCAGCAGCGCCGCCCTGGCCTCCGTCGTGGGGCTGACCCGCCAGGCGGCGACACCAAGCTTCAGCGCGGTGACGGGGTCGGTGGCGGACATGTTCTGTGCGAGCGAGGCGATCCGCCGGGATGTGGCCTCCGCATGCCGCCGCTCGCCCGCACGGTTCTGCTGCCAGGCCACCACCCCCGCGAGCAGGGACAGTACGACAAGGACGGCCAGGGAGGCCGCCAGGCCGCGACGGCGCCTGCGCTCACGGGTACGCGCGGTGCGGCCGGCGGCCAGGAACGCGGCCTCCGCCGCGGTGAGTTCGTCCGCCGCCGCGCCGGAGCCGAAGGCCTCCTCGGCCTCCGCCAGCCGGACGCCCCGGTAGAGGGAGCCGGAATCCCTGTCCAGCTCCTCCCAGCTTCGCGCGTCCTGGCGGAGCCGGTGGTGCAGGAGCAGCCGCTCGCGGTCTTCGTCGAGCCAGCCGCGTAGCCGGGGCCAGGCGGTGATCAGCGCTTCATGCGCGAGGTCGGCGGTCTCCTCGTCGAGCGTGATCAGCCGGGCCCGCGCCAGCCGTTCCAGTACCGCGCCGGTCTCGCCCGCGTCGGTGCCCGGACTCCCCAGTACGGAGCGGTCCACCGGGCACCGGGTGTCCGGGGCTCCCTGACCGGGAGTGATGAGCCGCAGCAGGATTCTCCGGGCGACGCCGCGCTGGTCCGGCGAGAGTTCGGCGTAGAGATCCTCCGCGGTCTGGGCGATCGCACCGTGCAGACCTCCGGCGGCCTCGTAGGCCCCCGTCGTCAGCGTGCGGCCACGCCGTCGGCGCCAGGTCTCCAGCAACGCGTGGGACAGCAACGGCAGGCCACCGGGTTCCTCGGCCACCTCCTCGACGAGCCGGGTCGTCAACGCCCGTTCCACGATCAGGCCCCGTGCGGCCGCGGGCTTGATGACCACGTCCCGCAGCTCTTCAGGTGTCATGGGACCGATCGGCACGCTCGCCCGGCGCAGCACCGGTACCAGCCCGGGGTGCTCCAGGCAGCTGCCGTAGAAGTCCGCCCTGATCCCCAGGACCACGCGCAGTCGGCTCTCCGGGTCGTCCGCGGTCAGCAGCCGGTCGATGAACTCGGCGCGCTCCCCGGCGTCCCGGCAGAGGGTGAAGACCTCCTCGAACTGGTCGACGACCAGCCAGGTGTCGCCGTTTCCGGGGGCGGGCGCCAGCACCTCGCGGTGGGTGCGCAGGGGGTGCTCCCCGGGGGTGAGGACACGCAGTGCCGCCGCGCGCAGGACGGGATCCTGCGCCCGCTGGAGGCGGGGGATCACACCGGCGCGCAACAGGGAGGACTTGCCGCTTCCGGAGGGGCCGACGAGGGCGGCGCATCGGTGCCCGCGCAGGACGTCGCTCACCTCGTCCACGAGCCGCTTCCGGCCGAAGAAGCGCTCGTGGTCGGCCGGTTCGAAGCGCGCCAGCCCCTGGTAGGGCGCCGGCCCGTCCTCGTCCGGCCCCGGAGCGCGCCGCTCGACGTCCTCGTGGACGGCCTCGTGCCAGCGTCGTTCCCACGCGGCGGTGTCGCCCCCGCATGCCGTCACATACGCCAGGACGAGCGGGAGCGACGGCAGTTTCTCGCCCGCCGCCGCCTGCGACAGAGCGGTGATGGAGTACTGCGCGCGCTCCGCCATCACCCGGTAGGACAGCCCGCCGGCCTCCTGCCGCAGTTTGCGCAACTCGAACGCGAAGCGCTGGACCGGTCCCTCGGCCGGATCCACCGGCTTTTCCCTGCGCCCCACCCGTTCCCCCCAGATGATCTACGGCTTCAACCTACGGACGGCCGTCCGCCGCGAACAGGGACGTCTCGGCCAACCAGCCGCCACCGGAGGCGCCGGCCGCCGCTCCCACGGAATTTTTCAGTGCTCGGAACAGGGGTGATGAAAAATCCGCGAGCCGGTGTAGTCGTCCCCGGATGCCCCGACGGGCACCCGTGACCGATCCTCAGAAGGAGAACCGTGCTTACTCGTAAGAAGCTCACCACGGCGCTCGTGTCCGGCTTCCTCGCCGCCGGAATCCTCGGCGGGGTTGCCGTGACCGCTACGGCCGTACCGGCGCAGGAGCGCGCGGCGTCGACCGTGGCCGGCAACTACTGCGGCTGGCACAACGGGACGAAGTACGCCGACCGGGGCGACCGGGGGAACCACGTCAAGGAGATCCAGTGCCTGCTCGTCAACTGGTTCCAGATCTCCGTCGGTCCCGCGAGCGTCGACGGTGACTTCGGGAAGAAGACCGAGGACGCCGTGAAGACCTTCCAGGGGCGCTACGGCCTGACCCAGGACGGCAGAGTCGGCGGCAACACCTGGGCCAAGCTCCGTCAGGGCTGATCCGTCGGGCAGCGGCCCGGTCCGCGCACACCGGCCCGGGCCGCACCCCCGACTCCCGCTTTCCGCCATGGCGTGCCCGGCGACCAGCGCTTCCGGCCATGGCGTGCCCAGCGACCAGCCCGCACACCACGGAGGTACGACCGCGATGCGCAAGCTCCTTCCCAAGCTCCTTCCCTTATTCGCAGTGGGCCTCGTGGCTCTCACCGCCTGCGGCGGCGACGGCTCAGCCCTGCAGACGCACCACGGGCCGCCGGCCCCCGCCTCCTACCCCCGGGCGGTTTCCGGGGTCAGGACCGTGAAGGTGCCCGCGCCGGTCTGCAGGAACTCCACCCTCGGGGAGCGCGTTGACTATGTGGTCACCGACGACCTCAAGGTGGTGGCCGTCGGCCCCGAGAGCGACTCCCCCGCCGGCCTTCACCTGCACGACGGGCGCCGGATGTTCTACGAGGGTGCCTGCGGCGGCGTCGCGAAGCTCGGCCTGGATGACCCCAAGGGCCTGGTGGAGTCCATCCCCGCTACGGGCACCGCATGCGCGGCAGCCGCCCACAACAGGGACTGGGACACCGACTTCGCTCTCGACGTGCGGAACCTCGCGGGGAAGACCGTGTGCGTCATCGGGGAGGACGAGGACGACGGAGCCGAGGAGCCCTATGCAGTAACCGTCCGGATCGACGCTCTACATACCAGGGATCCGCGCCTCCCTGCCCTCGAACTCCAGGTCAAGGTCTACTGAGCACGGCCGACAGACCGGCCCTGGCTCTGCGGGACGTCCTTGACGAACACGATGCCGTCGCTGTCCGCCAGGTGGGCCGGGTCGAGCGCGGAGTAGCCGAACCAGGGGGATTCGCGGGGTGTGGGCCGCGTGTCGCCGAAGGCGGTGTCCAGCCGGGGGGCGTCGACGATGTAGCGGTCTTCCGGGAGCGCGTACAGGAGTCCTTCGACGGTGTCCGGGGGCGGGGTGTCCACTCCCTGGTGCCGGATCGTGCCGAGGGCCGTGGCCAGGAAGGCGTACTCCTCGCCCAGGCGGGCGCTCACGAGCGCGCCGGCGCTCCACCACTCCAGCGGCGGCTGGTCCCACATGCGCATCGTGCTCTGCTCCCGTTGGAGATGGGCGTTGTGGGCGTGGACCAGTGCCGGGCCCCGTTCGGCGAGGGCGAGGAGGTTGGCGGCCATCATCGAATCCCGCAGCGCGCACAGCCGCGCCATGCGGCGCGGTGAGGTGTCGGCCATCCAGAAGTGGTAGCGCAGCAGGCCGGTGGCGGTGCGCCCGTACAGGCGCGCCCGGTCCCAGTCGTCTCGCGAGGTCGCGGCGATCAGGTGCGGCGTCTGCGCGTCCAGCAGCGCCACCAGATCGTCGGCGAGCAGCCGCAGTTCCTTGGCCTCGGCCGACTGCCCCACGGACTGGGCCGGGTCCCTCATCGCGGCGGGGTCGGTCCACCGGTCGTCCGCGCCGAGCAGGCGGTCGAGTGTGTCCGAGGTGCAGGGGAGCTGGTCCGCGTCCACCTGGGCCGCGAGGTAGTCGTGGAGTGCGGTGAGGGCCTGCCGGGGGCTCGCGGCGTCGGTGATCTCCAGCGGGCCGTCGAAACCGGCGAAGCGGAGCCGCTCGGGCGCCGGGCGGCCTTCGTTGTAGGCGCGCATCCAGCGCACGAGTTCGCGGTTCGCCGCGGACGCGCCCCACCCGTGACTGAATCCGTGCTCCATGGCCTCGTCGAGGGTGCCCGTGCCCGAGGTGACGTAGTCGTCCACGACCAGGCCCCTCATGCAGTCGCTCTCGATCGTGATCGTCCGATAGCCCTCCTGCTCGACGAGCTGCCGGAAGAGTTCGTTCCGCAGGTCGAGCAGCGTGTCCTCGCCGTGGGTGGGCTCGCCGAGGGCGAGCAGCCGCGGCCGGCCGGGGAGCAGCTTCATGACAGTGGCGGCTTCGACGGGATGTGCGGTGTCTTCGATGTCCGTAGCCATGCCTTCAACGGTATCGTTGAACCTTCGGTGGAAACTTTCCCGCGATATCGGCAGGATCATGGGACGAAACCTTCAAAGCGATGAACGGCTCAGGCCGATTGACCTGGCGCGCGGGCACGGTCTGTCCACGCAGGCCATCAGGAACTACGAGGAGGCCGGCATCCTTCCGGCGGCCGCTCGCACACCCCACGGCTACCGCACCTACACTCCGCTGCACGCGCGGGCTCTGGGCGCGTTCCTCGCCCTGGTGCCCGGCCACAGCCACCCGACGGCGACGTCGATCATGCGGGCCGTGAACCAGGGCGCGGTCGATGAGGCGCTCCGCCTGATCGACGAGAGCCACGCCCAGCTCCTCGACGACCGGCGGACGCTCCAGGCCGTGGAGAACGCCCTGCGCGATCTGGCGCCCACCACGGCGTCCCCACCCGACGCGGCGGTGTCCGGGCGCGACGGCGCGTTCATCGGGCCGCTGGCCGAGGAGCTCGGAATCCGGCCCGCGACGCTGCGCAAATGGGAGCGCGCCGGGCTGGTGCGCCCGGGTCGCGACCCGCTGACCGGGTACCGCGTCTACGACGAGGCCGACGTACGGGATGCCCGGCTGACCCACCAGCTCAGACGGGGCGGCTACCTGCTGGAGCAGATCGCCCCGCTGATCGCCCAGGTGCGTACGGCCGGCGGGCTGGAGCCGCTGGAGGCCGCACTGGGCGAGTGGCACGGCCGGTTGTCCGCCCGCGGTCGGGCGATGCTGACCGGGGCCGCCGAACTGGAGGCGTACCTCCGGGCGCGCGGTGACCGGGCGGTCCCCCTCCCCGAGGAGGACCGGGAAGCGTAGTTCCGGTCGGTCGAGGATGTCGTTGAGGGCGTCGTCGAGGACGTGGTTGAGGGCGGTGGCGCCGGTCGCACGCGAACCGCGTGTGGAGCACCGCCAGTTCGCGGGGGAGCCGCCGTCGCTGGTCCCCGTTCTCAATCGTTACGCAGAACGAGTGGGACGAAACTTGCCCTATGTGACATAACCGCAATCACGCGCCTTGACGGACTCATGAGGACGCAGGAAGCTGAGCCGCCCCCCACGGCAACCTCCCCTTTCACCGATGGAATGCCCATGCGCTCGCTTGTTTCCGCAGGCACGCTCACGGCCGCCGTGGCCGCGACCCTGCTGATCGCCCCTTCCGCTTACGCCACCCCCGGCGACAACGGCACCGTGAAGATCCACGACGCCAAGACCGGTGAGGAGCTCCGTAAGAACGAGCCCCACGTGTGCACCTTCTACCTCGACGCCTTCGGCTTCGACGGCGGCCAGGAAGTCGACTGGCGCATCGAGGCCTGGGCCCCGACCGCTGCCGTCAAGGGCGAGACCGTGAAGTCCGGTTCGCTGACGCTCGACACCGAGGGGCACGGCCGTACGCAGGACCTTTCCCTGCCCGACGGCCACTACAAGCTCTTCTGGAACTTCGACGGCGAGCACGGCAGGGCCAAGCACAAGGTCTTCTGGACCGACTGCGAGGACGACACCCAGCCGGGCGGCGGCAAGCCCTCGACGAGTGCCACCCCGTCCGCCCCGGCCACGGCCTCCGCCCCGGCGACCACGAGCGCCACGCCGTCCGCTTCCGCCGAGGCCGGCTCTTCCGCCTCGCCGTCACCGTCCGCCCCGGGCGGCGGCGACCTCGCCGAGACCGGCAACGGCGCGCCCATCGGCCTGCTGTCCACGGTCGCCGCCATGCTCGTCGCGGCCGGCGGCTACCTGGTCATCCGCCGCCGCAAGGCACAGCAGCACTGACGCCCCTGGGCCCCGTGCCCCCGCGCTCTCCGGCATCCGCCCGGCGAGCGCGGGGGCATTGTCGTGCCCGGATCGCAGGGATTTCGCGGATTGCTGACGTACAGCCACTCGTCGCCTTCCACTCGCCGCCTCCCACTCGCCGCCTTCGCAACCTTTGCAAAACCCCTGGGAAAGATACGCAGAATTTGGCATCCGACCACGGTTGATGACACTCGGTGCCACTGCGAGAGTCGTGCTGCGGCCCGCTGAAGCAGCAGGCAGAAGCACCGGAGCCGGGGCACGATTCATGCCCTGACGTCGTCCGGCCCCGGCCCTCCGGCCAGCCCTTGGCGGGCCGTTCATCGGGCTTCGACACCTTTGCAGATCTCCGCAGACATCGACGCGACCCCAGGAGACAGAGTCATGGCGCAGGCAGGTACGACGACGGCGACGGCTGAGCAGCTGGCGCAGCGGTGGGCCACGGACCCGCGGTGGAAGGGGATCGCGCGCACGTACAGCGCCGAGGACGTGGTGCGGCTGTCCGGCAGCGTCCGTGAGGAGCACACCCTGGCCCGCCGTGGTGCCGAGCGGCTGTGGCGGCAGCTGCACACCCAGGACTACCTCCACGCTCTCGGCGCGCTGACGGGCGGTCAGGCCGTCCAGCAGGTCAAGGCCGGTCTGCAGGCCATCTACCTCTCGGGGTGGCAGGTGGCCGCCGACGCCAATCAGGCCGGTCACACGTACCCGGACCAGAGCCTCTACCCGGCCAACTCGGTTCCGCAGGTGGTGCGCCGGATCAACAACGCACTGCTGCGTGCCGATCAGATCGCCACCGCGGAGGGGGACACCTCCGTGGACTGGCTGGCGCCGATCGTCGCCGATGCCGAAGCCGGCTTCGGCGGCCCGCTCAACGCCTTCGAGCTGACCAAGGCGATGATCGCCGCCGGCGCGGCCGGCATCCACTACGAGGACCAGCTGGCGTCGGAGAAGAAGTGCGGCCACCTGGGCGGCAAGGTGCTGGTGCCCACCGCGCAGCACATCCGCACCCTCAACGCCGCCCGGCTCGCCGCCGATATCGCCGATGTGCCCACCGTCATCGTGGCGCGTACGGACGCACTGGCCGCCAGCCTCCTCACCAGTGACGTGGACGAGCGCGACGCGCGCTTCTGCACCGGTGAGCGGACGGCCGAGGGCTTCTACCGCGTCGAGAACGGCATGGCTCCGGTCATCGCCCGCGGGCTGGCCTACGCCCCGTACGCCGATCTGATCTGGGTGGAGACCGGCACGCCCGATCTCGCTCAGGCCCGGGAGTTCGCCGAGGCGATCCACGCCGAGCACCCGGACCAGATGCTCGCCTACAACTGCTCGCCGTCCTTCAACTGGAAGGCCGCGCTGGACGACGACCAGATCGCCAAGTTCCAGCGCGAACTGGCCGCGATGGGCTACCGCTTCCAGTTCATCACGCTGGCCGGTTTCCACTCCCTCAACCACGCGATGTTCGACCTGGCGCGCGGCTACGCCGAGTCCGGCATGACGGCGTATGTCGACCTCCAGGAGCGGGAGTTCGCCGCCCAGCAGCACGGCTTCACCGCCGTCAAGCACCAGCGCGAGGTCGGCACCGGCTACTTCGACCAGGTCTCCACCGCCCTCAACCCGGCCTCCTCGACCACCGCGCTCACCGGCTCCACCGAGGAAGAGCAGTTCCACTAGGCCCCCACCGCCCCGCAGACAGGTGGGGGCCGGCCGGCTCCGCTTCGCTCCCGGCCCCCACCGCTCCTCCCCTGTCAGGAGACCCGCATGTCCACCACCGCACTGACGCATCGCGTCCAGGTCGTCGCGGCTGTTCGAGGCGAACGCGACCAGGAGATCCTCACGCCGGAGGCCCTGGACTTCGTCGGCCGTCTCGTCACCGCCTTCGCCGATCGCCGCCTGGAACTCCTCACGGAGCGCCGACGCCAAGTCGCCCGGCTCACCTCCGGCTCCCCGCTCGACTTCGCCATCGCCACCGCCGGCATCCGCGCGGACGCGTCCTGGCGGGTCGCACCGCCAGCGCCCGGACTGACCGACCGCCGTGTGGAGATCACCGGTCCGCCGGAGCGCCGGATGACCGTCAACGCCCTCAACTCGGGTGCGCAGGTGTGGATGGCCGATTTCGAGGACGCGACCTCGCCCACCTGGGACAACATCGTCCAGGGCCAGCGCAGTCTGCGCGACGCCGTCGCCCGCAGGATCGACTTCACCACGCCCGACGGCAAGGAGTACCGGCTCGGCGAGCGACACCGGCTCGCGACCATCGTCGTCCGGCCGCGCGGCTGGCACCTCACGGAGGACCACCTGCTGGTCGACGGCCGGCCCGCCCCCGCCTCCCTCGTCGACTTCGGGCTGTACTTCTTCCACTGCGCGCAGCGGCAGATCGACGCCGGGTACGGGCCGTACTTCTACCTGCCCAAGCTGGAGAACCGGTACGAGGCGCGCCTGTGGAACGACGTCTTCGTGCTGGCCCAGGAGCTGCTCGGCATACCGCGCGGCACCGTCCGCGCCACCGTGCTCATCGAGACGATCACCGCCGCCTTCGAGATGGAGGAGATCCTCTACGAACTGCGCGAGCACAGCTCCGGGCTGAACGCCGGACGGTGGGACTACCTCTTCAGCCTGATCAAGACGTTCGGCCACCGGACCGACTTCCTGCTGCCGGACCGCGCCCAGCTCACGATGACCGCCGCATTCATGCGCGCCTACACCGAACTGCTCGTGCGTACCTGCCACAAGCGCGGCGCCCACGCGATCGGCGGTATGGCCGCCCACGTCCCGAGCCGGGACACACAGGCGAACGAGGCGGCCCTGGCGAAGGTGCGCCTCGACAAGGAGCGCGAGGCCGAGGACGGCTTCGACGGCTCCTGGGTGGCCCACCCGGGCCTGGTCCCCGTGTGCCGCGACGTCTTCGACGGTGTCCTCGGCGACCGACCGCACCAGATCGAACGCACCCGTGACGATGTGGAAGTGACCGCGGCCGACCTGCTGTCGATACGCCGCATCAGCGCACCGCCCGCCCAGGAGGGCATCCGCACCAACATCGCCATCGCGCTGCGCTACGTCGCGGCCTGGCTGCGCGGCACCGGAGCCATCGCCCTGTACGGCCTGATGGAGGACGCCGCCACCGCCGAGGTCGCCCGCGCACAGATCTGGCAGTGGCTGCGGCACGGTGTCGTCGACCGGGAGACGGTGCTGCGGCTTCTCGACGACGAGACGAACGCCCTGGCCGAGGCGGATCCGGCGGCGCTCGCGGCCGAGGCCCGGGACGTCTTCGCACGCACCGCCCTCGGCCGTGAGCTGCCTGCCTTCTTCACCGCCGACGCCTACTCGCGTCACCTCGTCCAGCGCGGAACGGAGCGGTCATGAGCACGGCCATCCGGCGCGTGGGCGTCATCGGCGGCGGCCAGATGGGCGCCGGCATCGCGGAGGTGTGCGCCCGCGCCGGACTCGACACGCTCGTGTGCGAGGTGGACGGAGCGGCCGCCCGCGCCGCCCGCGAGCGGATCACCCGCTCCCTCGAACGGGCCGTCGAGCGGGGCAGGACCGACCGCACGGCCGCCGAGGAAGCCGCCGGCAGACTCGCCTACAGCGGCGGCCTCGACGACTGCGCCGACCGTCAGCTCGTCATCGAAGCCGCGACCGAGAACGCCGACGCGAAGACCGGCATCTTCACCGCTCTCGACAAGATCGTCGAGGACCAGGGGGCCATCCTCGCCACCAACACGTCCTCCCTGCCCATCATGCGCCTCGGCATGGCCACCGGCCGCGCCGACCGGGTCCTGGGCCTGCACTTCTTCAACCCCGTTCCCGTCATGCCGCTGGTCGAGATCGTCACCTCCCTGCACACCGCCGCCGACGCGGCCGCCGAAGCGGCGGCGTTCGCCCACGTCACGCTCGGCAAGACCGCGATCCGCTCCCAGGACCGCGCCGGGTTCGTCGTCAACGCCCTGCTCGTCCCCTACCTGCTGTCGGCGATCCGGATGGCGGAGTCGGGTTTCGCCACCCCCTCCGACATCGACACCGGCATGCGACTCGGCTGCGCCCACCCCATGGGCCCGCTCCGCCTCGCCGACCTGATCGGCCTGGACACCGTCACCGCCATCGCCGACTCCCTCTACGACGAGTACAAGGAGCCGCTCTACGCCCCTCCCCCACTACTCCAGCGGATGGTCGAGGCGGGGCGGCTGGGGCGGAAGTCGGGGGCGGGGTTCTACTCGTACTGACGAGTGCGGCGATGCCGCCAAGTGGCCCGGAGGGCGCGCCTCGCACGTGCCCTCCCGCCGCTCGTCCCGGAATTCCCCTTGGCGACTATGGCGTGCGTCACATGTGAGGGGTTGAGTCCGGCTCCGGCGCGTTACGTACCCACGTCTGACGACCACGAGAAGGACGCAGATCACGAGAGGGACGCACAGTTGACGAGCCTGTCATGACTCCGGGCCGAGGGTGCCGTGCAGTACGGGCTGCGATCTTCGCGGCCGCCTGCGTGCTGCTCGCGGCCCTCGGCCATCACCTCATGTCGGGAACGGCCGTCCCCTGGTGGGCCATGGCCGCCGCATTCGCCGCGACAGCCGCAGCCGCCTGGGTCCTCGCCGCCCGGGAGCGCGGCGTCCTCGTCGTCACCTCGGCGGCCGTCGCGGCACAGGCGGCGCTGCATTACGGCTTCTCGCTGGCCCAGGCACCACCCGGTGCGGCGGAGACGGCCATGCCCGTCCCGCCGGACCAGGCGCACCACGTCATCCACACCCTCGCGCACGCGAGCCACGGCACAGGTGGCATGCCTCCGTTCGGGATGCCGGCCGCCCACCTCCTGGCCGCGCTGCTGTGCGGCCTCTGGCTCGCCCACGGAGAGCAGGCCGCCTTCCGCATCCTGCGGGCCGTCGCCGGCCGGCTGGTCGCGCCGCTGCGTCTGCTGGCCCGCCTCGCCGTTCCGCCGCACCGGCCACGCATCCGCGTCCGCCGTGCCCGCCAGGTCCGCGTCCCGCGTCGGCTTCTGCTCGTGTACGCGCTCACCCTGCGGGGTCCGCCATCGGGGATCGCTGCCGTCTGACGGCTGTTCCCCGATCGCGCGCCGGCTTCTGCCGCGCGCTTCGGGCATCGGTCGCCCGTGTTCGGGCGGCCGTACCCCTCCCCCGGCACCGCCCCGGAGCGGCGCCGGATCCGGATGTCGGATCCCAGAAGGACACCACGCGATGCCCCCTGCCCTGCCCCCACGCCCCACGACCGTCCACCGGCAGCGCTCACGCCGCTCACACGATGCCGATGAACCAGTGACCCAGCTGGCGCTCGCGGCCCGCGACGGATCCCCCGACGCCGTCGATCGCTTCGTACGCGCCCTGCACCGCGACGTCTGGCGCTATGTGGCCCACCTCAGCGCCGACCCCCAGGCCGCCGACGACCTCACCCAGGAGACCTTTCTGCGCGCGCTCGGGAGCCTCCAGCACTTCAAAGGCCTTTCCTCCGCGCGCACTTGGCTGCTTTCGATTGCCCGACGCACCGTTGCGGACAGCCTCCGTCGCGCTGCCGCGCGCCCGCAGGTGTCGGGCCGAGAGGACTGGCAGTCCGCCGCCGAAGGCATCCAACCCCGCCACCTGCCCGGCTTCGAGGACGGCATAGCGCTCGCCGAACTCCTGGCCGCGATTCCGGCTGTACGCCGCGAAGCCTTCGTACTCACCCAACTCCTGGGCCTGCCCTATGCCGAAGCGGCCGCAGTCATCAACTGCCCCATCGGAACCGTCCGTTCGCGGGTGGCCCGCGCCCGGTCCACGCTGATCGAACTGCTGAGGGACGCCGAGACGCCCACCGCTCCGGACCAGAGCCTCAGCGCCCCTCGTCATCGCCACCGCACAGCCCCAAACCTCACACCGCGTCACCCGCAACAACAAGACAACGCCCGAGGCCACTCTGTTGCGGTGGGGGCGGGCGCCTCTACTCTGATGCGCGCAGTCGGTTCGCGCCCCGGGTCCGGTGGTGCGTCGTAAGAGGGAACCCGGTGGAAATCCGGGACTGTCCCGCAGCGGTGAGTGGGAACGAACGCCGTCAACGGCACTGGCCCCGTCCGGGGTCCGGGAAGCGACGGTCATTAGGTGTCGCCGGGAGGACCGGCCGATGCGCCCACGAGTCCGAAGACCTGCCACTGCGCGCGCGTGGGAAAGCACGCGGTGTTCACGGTGACCTCGAGGGCTGGGTCGGCGGTGCGGGCGGACGAAGGCGCGTACGGCGCGGCCGCCCTCTCACTCACCGGCCGTTCCTCGGGGCCGGGCGACGAGGGAGGACGTGTTCGTGACCGAGGCACACCGCGTCTGGGGCGGCCGCCGGTCCGCCCGGCCAGGGCCGTCGTACGGTGGCCGATGCTGAAGCCGGCCGGAAGGACCCCGGCACCGACCGCTTCGGGCGTCTGCCAAGGCACTCTGGGTGAGCTCTACCAAGGGCCGCTGTGGTCCGGCGCCGAGCCGGACATCGCCCTCGTGTCCTTTCCCGTGGACCGCCACTCCTGGGTGTACTTCACGCACGGCACCGAGCCACGGAATCCGCTGCCTCTCGGTAGGAAGGCGACGACGGCCGCGCACCTCTTCCTGCGGCACTTCGGGCTGACGCTGCCACCGGGGCGCTGGAGCACCCACTCGGACCTGCGGGTCGGGGTGGGCATGGCGAGTTCGACGGCGGACGTCGTGGCGACGCTGCGCTGTCTGTTCCGCGTCTTCTCCCTGCCGTACGACGCTGACGTCGTCACCGGCATTCTGTCGGCGATAGAGCGCGCCGACAGTGTCTTCCTCGACGAGTTCGCGCTCTACCTCAGCGGCCGGCACCGTGTCGTACGGGCCCTGGGCACCGGTATCGGCTTCCACACCGCCTTCGTCACGGAGCCGGGCACGGTGGACACCGCCGCGGTCACCCCGCTGCTGCTGCACCACTACCGGCGGCATGCCGCGGAGTACGAGCGGTGCCTGACCGACCTCCTCAAGGGCTTCGCCTCCGGTGACCCGGCGGCGGTGGCCCGGGCGGCGACCTTCAGCGCCGTGCTGTCCCAGGAGGTGCTGCCCAAGCACGCCTTCGAAGCCGTACTGGCTCACCGTGAGGAGTTCGGGGCGGACGGAGTCTTCGTCGCCCACACCGGCTCCCTCATCGGCTACCTCTTCTCCCGCCGGCCTGCGCCGTGTGTGAAGGACGAACTGTCCGCCCTCTTCCACTCGCTCGGCCACCAGTGCTCTTTCGCCCAAGGAGGCTACGGGTGATACACGCCCACATCGCCGACGCCCTGAAACTACCCGCCCTCGTCCGGCTGACGGACGGCATGGTCCTGCTCCGGTTCGAGTCGATGAAGATCTACTCGGCGCTCGCCGCCGTCCGGCATCTGCTGGACCGGGGCACGATCCGTCCCGGACAGACCCTGATCGACAGTTCCAGCGGCATCTACGCCTATGCCCTGGCGCTGGCCTGCCACCGTTACGACCTGCGGTGTCACATCGTGGCCTCCACCACGGTGGACGCCACGACGCTGGCCCAGCTGGAGATCTTCGGCGCCACGGTCGAGCAGGTCGAACCCTCGCAGAACCTCCGACTCGACCAGGAGTTACGGGTGCACAGGGTGCGGGAGATCCTCGCCGAGCGGCCCGGCGTCCACTGGATGCGCCAGTACCACGACGACGTGCACTATCTGGGCTACCGGGACGTCGCGGACCTCGTGGCCGCGACGGTGCCCGACCGCCCGCTGACCGTCGTCGGCGGAGTCGGGTCCGGGGCCTCAACCGGCGGGCTCGTGGAGCACCTGCGCCGCCGCGCCCCCTCCGTCCGGCTGGTGGGGGTGCAGCCGTTCGGCAGCGTCACCTTCGGCAGTCAGGACCACCACGACCCGGAGGCGATCATCGCCGGCATCGGCTCCTCCATCGTCTTCGACAACGTCCGCCATCACCTCTACGACGCCGTGCACTGGATGGACTTCGCCCACGCCATGTCCGGCACGATCGCCCTGCTGCGCGAGCACGCCGTCTTCGCCGGACTGTCCACCGGCGCCGCGTACCTGACCGCCGCCTACGAAGCGCGCCACCACCCCGACCAGCTCCATCTCGTGATCGGCGCCGACACCGGACACCGCTATGTGGAACGTGTCTACGCCCGGCACCGGGAGGCCGCGGACCCCACCGCGCTCAAACCGGTCGAGGTCGGCAGCCCCGAGGAGATGTCCATGCCCTGGTCCACGATGGCGTGGGACCGCGCGCCCTGGCCGTCGCACCCGAAGGAGGCGGCCGCATGACGGTGGTCTGTCTGGAATCACTCACCTTCGGGCTGGGCCGCCTCGTGCGCGCCGCCTACCTGCTGGGCGAACGGCTGCGGCTGCTGACCCGCGACCCGTCCTACTACGCCTACGAGTTGGCGCGTCTCCCCCCGGACGCCGTCGAGGTGGTGGAGACCGAGACCTTCGACACGGAGCGGGTGGCGGAGCTGCTCGGCCGGACCCCGGATCTGCGGGGTCTGATCAGCTCCACCGACACCTGGATGCCGGTCGGCGCGGAACTGACCGCCCGCTTCGGCCTGCCCGGCCTCGATCCGGCGGTGCTGCGGCTGACCCGCGACAAGGCCGCCGTCCGCGACCGCCTGTTCGGGGCCGGGCTGACGCGTGCCCGCGCGGCCGAGGCCGATGCGCGGGACAGCGGCGCCGCCGCGCTGCTGGTGAAGGAAGTGGGCCTGCCCTCGATCCTCAAGGACAGCGCGGGCACGGGCAGCCAGAACGTCTGGCTGGTCCGGGACGAGCGGGAGCTGGACGCGGCGCTGCGTGCGGCCGCCGGGCGGCAGTTGAAGGGCCGGCTGTTCGCCGAGCCGTACTTCTCGGGTCCCGTGTACAGCGCCGAGACCCTCACCTGGGCGGGACGGACCCGGCTGCTGGGCGTCTCCAGCCGGCTGATGTCGCCGGAGCCGCGCTTCCGGGAGGAGGTCACCGCGTTCCCCGTCGCCTTCCCGCAGGAGCGCCAGGTGGCGCTGGAGCGGTGGCTCGGCGACGTGCTCGCGGCCATCGGGTACACCGACCGTTTCGCCCACATCGAGTTCGCCCTGACCACGGCGGGTCCGGAGGTGGTGGAGATCAACCCGCGGATCGGGGGTGCGCTGGTCGGCGAGGGGCTGTGCCGGGCGCTCGGCGTCAATGTGTACGAGGCGATGGTGGAGGCCTCGCTGGGCCGCCGTCCCGGGCTGATGGACGCGGAGCTGCCCGGTGGGCCGGCCGTCGCCTTCGTCCTGGGTTATCCGCGGCAACCGGGGGTGTTCACCGGCGTCACCGGGCTCGACCGGCTGCCGGACATGCCCGGCTCCCCGGCCTGGTACCCGATCAAGCGGACCGGCGACGCCATCGAGCACCTGGACGACAGCCGCGGCTATGCGGGCATCGTCTACGCGGAGGCCGAGACGGCCGAGCTGGCCACGCATCACGCCGTGGCGGCCGCCAACGCCGTACGGGTGCTCACGGAACCCTTCCGGCGGACGGTGGCCCACCGGACCTCCCATGGGTAGGCGCCCCGCGGGCCCTCGCGCCCTGCGGACCGCGCTGTCCACACTGAGCGGTCCCTTGCGCTTCCTGCTCGTCAGCTCCTTCCTCATTCCGCTCGGCAGCTTCATGGTGCTGCCGTTCATGTCGGTGTTCCTGCACGAACGGCTCGGGATGGGGCTCGGTGCGGTCGGGGTCGTCCTCGCGTTGGCGTCCCTGGTGCAGTTCTCGGGCGGTGTCTTCGGCGGCGCGCTGGCCGAACGTGTCGGGCTGCGACGCACCATGGTGTGGGCGCTGGCCGTGCGCACGGCCGGGTTCGTGGGGTTCCTGCTGGCCCTGCGGTGGCCGCCGATGGCCGTCGCGGCGCTGATCCTCACCTGCTGCGGCGCAGCGCTGTACCTGCCGGCCAACAAGGCGTACTTGGTGCACGGCGTGGACGAGGAGCGCCGGCCCGCGTTCCTGTCGGCGGGCAATGCGGCGCTGAACGCGGGCATGGCGGTGGGCCCGCTGATCGCCGGGCCGTTCGTGCTGTCATCGCCAGGGCCGCTGTTCCTCGCCGTCACGGCGCTGTTCGCCGCGGTCACACTGGGCCATGCCCGGCTGCCCGCGACCGGCCGGGAACGATCCGGTGACGCGCATGCCTCCGGGCAGGGGCTGCTGACCGGAGTCGCCGTCCTGCCCTTCGCCGCCAACGGCCTGGCGTTCTACCTCTACTTCTACTTCCAGCACTACCTGGCGGTGTACGCCGTGGAGCGGGCCTCCAGCGAGTTCTACAGCCTTGTGCTCCTGACGTGCTTCGTCCTGGTCATCGTCGTCCAGCCGCTGGCTTCCGGCGCGATCCGGCGGATGAGCTACCCGCTCGCCCTGGCGGCGGGCTTCGCGGGGCTGGCCGCCGGTACGGCGGTCCTGGCGGCCGGCACCAGGACGGCCCTCCTGGTGGGCGGAGTGCTGATCACGCTGGGCGACATCGTGCTGTTCCTCAAGAACGACCTGGAGGCGCTGCGCCGCAGCCCGCGCTCCGACGCGGTGGTCTTCGGACAGCAGCGGCTCGCCGCGGGTCTGGGCGCCTGCGCCAGCGGCGTGCTGGGCGGGCAGCTGTACGGACTCGGTGAGCGCACCGGCGACACGGGCTGGTTCTGGCTCGTGGCCGCCGCCCAGTGCCTGCTGCTGCCACCGCTCCTCCTCACCCTGCGCGGCAGGACCGCAGTGCCTGCCGCCCACCCCGACGACACGGAAGGAACAACGAGCCGCGATGACGCGCACGGGCGGATTCCAGGACGATGACTTCTGGACCGAGTTCTACGACTTCCTCTTCTCCGAGCAGCGCTTCTCCCAAGCGGAGGAGTTGCTCGACACCTCCCCCCTGCTGGCCTTCCCGCAGGGGGCGCGGGTGCTGGACCTGTGCTGCGGGCCGGGGGTGTTCACCGTGCCGCTCGCCCGCCGGGGCTACGAGGTGACCGGTGTCGACCGCAGCCCGATCCTGCTGGACCGTGCGCGGAAGCTGTCCGCCGAGGCGGGCCGGGCGGTCAGATATGTGCAGGCCGACATGCGGGAGTACGCGAAGCCCGGGGCCTTCGACGTCGTCCTCAACATGTTCACCTCCTTCGGCTACTTCGAGGACCCTGCCGACAACGCGCGCGCACTGCGCACCATGCACACCTGCCTGGCGCCCGGCGGAACGCTCGTGCTCGACCTGGCCGGCAAGGAACAGCTGGCCCGCAAGGTCGTGCCGCCCAAGGTCGTCCAGCGCGGCGAGGACCTGCTGGTGCAGACGGACACGGCGCTGGACGACTGGGCCCGGCTGCGCAGCGACTGGGTGCTGGTCCGGGGGGACCGGGTGCTGCGGACGAGCCTGGTGTGGTTCGTCTACAGCGCCGTGGAACTGCGGGCGATGCTGCGGGAGGCGGGCTTCGAGGAGGTGGAGGTCTTCGGCGGCTTCGACGGCCGGCCGTACGACCAGGACGCCGAGCGGTTGATCCTCCGGGCCGTCCGACACGGCTGACGCCCGGCGGAGGAGAAGGCGCGGGGGCGCGCGGCAGTCCGCCGTACGCCCTTTTGCCCCTAGCTCAACGAATCGTAATATCACCCGGTCATCACCGCGACGGGCGACAGGAAGCCGGTGCGATTCCGGCACGGTCCCGCCACTGTGACCGGGGAGTGGAACCCTTCGAGAAGGCCACTGCGCGCAGCGCGGGAAGGCGAGGGGGAACGTCGATCCGGGAGTCAGGAAACTGGCCTGTCGCGGGCCCGTTCCGAGGAGCGCGGACTCCCCAGGAGGCCTACGTGCACGACGTCATGCCCCGTCCTTCGTTCTCTTCCTCCCCGCCCGCCCTGCGCCGCCGCGCCCTGCGCGCCGCCGCTGCGGCCGTCGCCCTGCTGGCCGGCTGCGGCACGACCGCGGACGCACCCGGCGACGGGAAGCCCGCTGCCTCGTCGGCGAAGGGGTTCCCCGTCACCATCGACAACTGCGGTACCCGCACGACCTACGAGAAGCCGCCCGCACGGGCGATCACCATCCATCAGCACCCCGCCGAGCTGATGCTCTCTCTCGGACTCAAGGACCGGATGGTCGCCACCTCGTTCCCCGACTCGGCCGTCCTGCCCCGGCTCAAGAAGGACTTCGACGCCCTTCCGGAGCTGGCGAAGAAGGAACCGTCGTTCGAGACGGTCCTGGAGAACGAGCCGGACTTCGTCTACGGCGGCTACGGCAGCGCGTTCGCCGAGAACGAGGGCCGCTCCCGCAAGGTGTTCACCGACGCCGGCATCGACACCTACCTCAACCGCGAGTACTGCGGCAAGAAGCAGGTGTCCATGAAGGACGCCTACGACGAGATCCGCACCATCGGCACGATCTTCGGCGTGCCGGAGCGGGCCGACAAGCTGGTCGCCGACCTTCAGGGGCGCATCGCCAAGACGCGGAAGGCGATCAAGGGCGCAGCTGCCGTGCCCGTGTTCGTGTACGACAGCGGTGACAAGGCGGCGTACACCCCCGGCGGCAAGAGCCTCGGAACGGACATCATCAGGCTCGCCGGCGGACGGAACGTCTTCGCCGACCTGAACGACGTCTTCGGTGACGCCTCCTGGGAGCAGGTCGTCGCCCGCAAGCCCGAGGTGATCGCGATCTACGACTACGCGGGAGCCGGAAGTGTCGAGCAGAAGAAGAAGTTCCTGCTCTCCCAGCCCGCCCTCGCCGACGTCCCCGCCGTGAAGAACAAGCGGTTCGTCGTGCTGCCGCTGACCGCCACACTGGTCGGTGTCCGAGCGCCGTACGCGGTCGGGGACCTGGCCCGGGGGCTGCATCCGGAGAGGTTCCGGTGACGGCCCCGGCACAGTCCGCTCCCCCCACCACCCCAGCCATACCCGGCAGTCGGCATCAAGGCCGGCCACGCCGTTGGTCCTTCGCCGTCGCAGTCGGTGCCCTCGGCGTTCTCCTGCTGGTGTCCGTCACGGCGGGGTTGGCCATCGGATCGGTGCAGGTGCCGCCCGGCGAGGTGTGGGCCATCGTGACGCATGCGCTGGGCGCCGACTGGTCGGAGCCGGTCTGGTCGCGCGCACGCGAGACGATCGTGCTGGAGGTACGGGCACCGCGCGTGCTGCTGGGGGCGGTGACGGGTGCGGGCCTCGCCGTGGTGGGTACCGCCATGCAGGCGCTGGTGCGCAACCCGCTGGCGGAGCCGTATCTGCTGGGGGTCTCGTCGGGTGCGTCCCTGGGTGCCGTGACGGTGATCGTGTTCGGGGTGAGCCTGTTCGGGCCGGTGTCGCTGTCGGCCGCCGCGTTCGCCGGGGCTCTGCTGACGCTCTTCCTCGTGTACGCGACCGCCCGCGCGGGCGGGCGGATCACGTCCGTGCGGCTGGTGCTTTCGGGAGTGGCGGTCGCGGCCGTACTCACCGCGGTGATGGACCTGTTGCTGCTGACCGGCGACCGGGGCAACGAGGCGCGAGCGGTCCTCGCCTGGACCCTGGGGGGTCTGGGCGGCGCGCAGTGGGGCACGCTGTGGCTGCCGGGCGCGGCCCTGCTGCTGGGCATCGCCGTCCTGCTCGTCCAGTCCAGGTCGCTGAACCTGCTGCTGGCGGGTGAGGAGGCGGCCACGACGATGGGACTGGACGTGGCCCGGTTCCGGGCCCGGATGTTCGTTCTGCTCTCCCTCGTCACCGGGGTTCTGGTGGCGGCGGCCGGGCCGATCGGCTTCGTCGGGCTGATGCTGCCGCACGTCGTGCGTCTGTGCGTGGGCGGCGACCACCGCCGCGTGCTGCCGACGGCCGCGCTGGCCGGGGCGGCGTTCCTGATCTGGGCCGACGTCGCGGCACGGACGGTCGCCGCGCCGATGGAGATCCCCGTCGGCGTACTGACGGCCCTGTGCGGCGGGCCGTTCTTCCTGTGGCTGATGCGCCGGGACGCCCGGCGGAACACCGACCGAGGAGTGGGATGACCGCGACCGAACTCGCCGTCGAGAGCGTCACGCTCACCGCCGGCGCACGCCACCTGGTGCGGGACGTTTCCCTGACCGCGCGGCCCGGTGAGGTGGTCGGTCTGGTCGGCCCCAACGGCAGCGGCAAGTCCAGTCTCCTGCGCGCCGTCTACCGTGTGCTGCGCCCCGACGCCGGGTGTGTACGCGTGGACGGCGCCGACGCCTGGGAACTTCCGGTGCGACGGCTGGCCCGCACCCTGGCCGCCGTGGTCCAGGAATCGGGTGCGGACTTCGACCTGACCGTGCACGAGGTCGTCGCCATGGGCCGTACCCCGCACAAGCGGCTGCTCGACGGCGACACCGCCGAGGACACCCGGCTCGTCGAATCGGCCCTGGTGTCGGTGGACGCACACGGCCTGGCGGACCGCCCCTTCGACCGCCTCTCCGGAGGCGAACGCCAGCGCGTGCTGATCGCCCGCGCCCTGGCCCAGCAACCGTCCCTGCTCGTACTCGACGAACCGACCAACCACCTGGACATCCGGCACCAGTTGGAAGTGCTCGGCATCCTGCGGGAGTTGCCCGCCACGGTCCTGGTGGCCCTGCACGACCTGAACCTCGCCGCGTACTACTGCGACCGTCTCTACGTCCTGCGCGACGGAGAGGTGACCGCCTCGGGACCGCCCGCCACGGTGCTGACCCCCGAGCTGCTGGCCGAGGTGTACGGCGTGGCAGCCGAGGTCACCGTGCACCCGCGCACGGGAGCTCCGCAGGTGACCTTCCTGCCCGGGGAGCCGGCGCGGCCCGCCATGGCCGGCTCCGATCACTCCGGTTCGTGATCGTGCGGCGCCGTCGGGACCGGCTCGACCGGGCGGGACCGCCCGCCGTCATGGCCGGACACCACCACGGCGACGATCCCCACGACAACGGCACCGGCAGCCACCCTGCCAGCGGCCCGAGCCGTCCAGCCCAGCGAGGAGGTCCCCTCCCGCCGGCCGGGCGCGCCCAACCGCTCGGCCCGCCTGGCAGGCCGGAGAAGTCGCAGCAGGAACAGCACGGCGACCGGCACCTGCAGCAGCCACAGCACGGTGCGCGGCCACTCGTCGTACCAGACGTTGGTGCCGTACAGCAGCGTGTGCCACACACTGAGCACGTACACGACGATGACGAACCGGTGCAGCCGGCGCCAGGTGGCGGGGCTGATGCGGTGCCGGACGTAGAACAGCAGGCCCAGCGGGACGGCGAGATACAGGGCGCCCTGACCGATCGGGATGGCGAGCTTTCCCGTCCCGGAGTCGTACCAGCCGGGGACGAAGGTGTCCGCGAACGCCGCCCACAGCCGCGCCGCCCAGGCCAACCCGGCCTCGTAGCGCACCAATTCAGCCGCGAACATCACCGCGTGCGCGAGCATCAGCGCCATCGTGGTCAGACTCGTGGTGCGGTGCCAGCGCTCCAGCCCGCTTCGGGAGACCGGCAACCGGCCCGGCCGGGGGCCTGACAGCAGCAGCCCGAGCATGACCGTCCCCCACGCCCACAGCAGGCCCGACCAGCCGAACGCCTGACTGAGCAGATACATCCAGTACGTACCGGGATCGTCCATGAAGGGCATGACCGCGACCGTCGCCGACGCACCGGAACGCATCCGTGCGTAGAGGAACACGAACACGGCCACGGTGACGACCACCGCAGCCCCGGCATCAGGAAGCGCAGCCCTCAGATCGGCACGCAGGGGAACGCGGCCGGCGGTCCGCTGATCCCTGGCGGGCGGGGGAACCGTGCCGCCGCGGCTGCCCGTCACTTCCGGCTGCATTCCTGGCCTTTCGGGCAGTGGTCACTACATGTGGAAGCGTGTCGCACCAGCATGGCCGGGCCAAAGAGACTTGCCGAGGGCTGATCCGGCCAGAAGGCCAGAAGGGTCAGCCATGAGGCCGATGGCAGAGCCGATGGCAGAGCAACTGCCCACCCTGTGGTGCCGGAGCGGATCGGCGTGCTGGGAGCGGTCACTCGTCGGGCCCCCTGCGCGGTGAGGAGGTGAGCGGGGCCAGTGCGGTGGGTTGTACCGCGCCGGCGGCGGCCGAGCCGAGGAGGAGTTCGGTCAGGTCATGGGGCTGTGCCTGCTCACCCGTTGGAGCCGCTGCCGCGATCCGGTCCAGCCGGAAGCCCCGGCCGGCGCGGCGCGTACGGCACCAGGCGATGAGGTACCAGCGGCCGTCGGCGGTGAGCAGTCCGGCCGGTTCCACGACGCGGTTGCTCTCGTGTCCTGCCGCGTCGGTGTAGGACAGCCGCAGCACCGTGTTGTGGGCGAGGGCCTGCTCCACCGCGGTGCGGATCGCGGGGTCGCCGTGCGTCGGCAGGGTGACGATCCGTGCGGCGAGTTCCCGGGCCGCCGTCGAGGCGGGGCCGGCCATCGCGGCCACGAGTTTCTGAGCCGCCGTGCGGGCCGCGCCGGCGTAGGGGGTGGCGGCGTCGGCCGCGGCGAGCGCGGCGGTCAGCGCCGAGGCTTCCTCGGCGGTGAGGTGGATCGGGGGCAGGGTCATCTCCGGGTCGATCGACCAGCCGCCGCCTCGCCCGGGCAGGGCACGCACCGGGACACCGCTCTGCATCAGTGTCTGAAGATCGCGCTGTACGGTGCGTGTGCTGACCTCGAAGCGCGTGGCGAGCGCCGCGACCGTCAGCGGCCGCGGCGCCGCCGCGCGCAGCTCTTCCACCAGCGCGTACAGCCGGGCAGTGCGGTTCATGTCGCCGACGCTACCGTCACGCGGAGGCCAGGAAGTCCCGCTCTCGCCGTAGTTCCCGCTCGGTGACGGTCAGGGGGAACAGGGTGAAGCCGTGCATCGCACCGGCGACGACGCCGAGTTGCGCAGGCGCACCGGCCGCCCGCCACCGTGCGGCCAGGAACAGCGAGTCGTCCAGCAGCGGATCCTCGGTGCCCACGACGATCCGGGCGGGCGGCAGCCCGGCCAGGTCCGCGAACAGCGGCGAGACCTCCGGGCCCCGGCGCTGCTCCTCTGACATCCCTGGCGTGAACAGCTCATAGCTGCCCCGCAGCGAGTCGGTGTTGCTCAGCAGCCGCCGGGGGCCGAACCTCCGCTGGCTCGGTGTCATCGACAGGTCGTAGGGGCCGAAGAGCAGGTGGGCGGCCCGGAACGCGCCGGTGATGCCGTGCCGGTCGCGAAGGCGCAGCAGCGTGACGACGCTGAGGTGGGCACCGGCCGATTCACCGCCGATCAGCAGCCGTTCGGTACCGAATTCGGCCGCGGCGTGCTTCACCAGCCATCGGGCGGCCGCTTCGCAGTCGTCGGGCCCGGCGGGGAACGGGTGCTCCGGCGCCAGGCGGTAGTCCACGCTCACCACGGCCAGCCGTGCCTGCTCGGCGAGCCGCCAGAGCCGCTCGTCCTGCCCGTCCGCGGAACCGAACGCCCAGCCGCCTCCGTGGATGTGCAGGTACACGCCGTCGACGTGGTCCGGCACGAAGACCCGTACCTTCACTCCGCCCTCGACGGCGCGGTCTTGGCCGTGCGGCAGTCTCACCGGTGGCGTGTCGCCACCGAGCCGGTTGCGCCGCAGGAGCGCCAGCGTGGCCGCGCTCGGCGCCTGCCCGCGAGCGGGACGGCTCGCGGCGGCAGCCGCAAACTGCTCGTTGAACGCCAGGGTCTCGGGGAGGCAGTCCTCATCTGTGATCGTCATGCCGCCGACGGTCGCAGCTGCCCGCGACAACACCCTGTCACCCTTTCTTTGTGATCTGGGTCATGATCCCCCCATGCCCGCGACCACCAACGATCCGGTCGACGGCGCAGCAGCCCCCGGAGGGCTCCTGTCATGGCAGAGTGATCGACATGACCATCTCCACGCTTCGACGTCGAAGACACCTCGCCGCCGCACTCCTCCTGAGCGCCGCCATACCCCTGACGGCCTGCGGTGAGCAGCGTGTCGCAGCGAGCACACCAGGTGCATCTCCCGGCACCACGCGCAGTTCCGCTCCCAGCACCAGCACCAGCCCCAGCCCTTCCGGACCCGGCGCGTCCCCCTACGTCGAACCCGGGGCCCACGACGGTGCCCCGCACTACAACGAGAACAACGCCGGCCGCCAGCCCCGCGAGATGTCCCCCGCCAGCCAGAAGGACGCCCAGCGGGAAGCCGACCGGATCGAACCGGTACTCAAACGCCTCTGGAAGCAGGGGAAGTGGGACCCGAAGAGCGTCCGCTCCGCGATGGTCGCGCTCGGCTACGAGGAACTGCGGACCGGGCCCAAGGGTGAGCAGCTCGGCGGGAAGCTCGAAGTGCGCGGCATGGACCGCCGCTTCCAAGGCGACCACTACGTCACGCCCGAGGGCGCCCAGATCGGGCTCCATGTGCGCAAGGACGCCTGCGTCACCGCATTCGTGCAGAAGACCAACTACCAAGTCCAGGTCAACGGCCCGTACATGGAAACCGGCTGCTTCGAACCACCCTTCGCCCACTGACGCGACATCGGTCGCGCTCCAGCGGGAGGGCAGCGGGCGGAAATTCCCTACCCTCGTGGCCGGACAGGGCGGAGACTTGTCCCATGGCTGATATGGGGTCGTTCCGGGAGGCGGTCGCCGCGTGGGCGGCCGGTGGTCCAGGCGACCCCGCGCGCGAGCTGGCCGCGCGGCTGCCCGTACGAGCGGTCGTCCTGCTCGAAGGGCGGAGCGACGCCGCAGCGGTCAGCGCGCTGGCCGCGCGTCGCAACCGGGACCTGGAGGCCGAAGGGGTCTGCGTCCTGCCGATGGGCGGCGCGATGAACGTCGGGCGCTTCGCCCGCCTCCTCGGGCCGCCCGGCCTGGGCCTCCGCCTCACGGGACTGTGCGACGAGGCGGAGCGTCCCTACTACGCCCGCGCCTTGGCGGGGGCCGACGCCCCCCAGCAGGGGTTCTTCGTCTGTGCGGCGGATCTGGAAGACGAGCTCATCCGCGCGCTGGGCGTGACACGGGTGGCGGAGCTCGTCCGGGCGGAGGGCGATCTGCGCGCCCTGCAGACCTTTCTGCGGCAGCCCGCGCAGCGGGACCGCACCTCACAGCAGCAGTTGCGACGCTTCCTCGGCACGAAAAAGGGGCGCAAGATCCGCTACGGCCGCGTCCTCGTCGAGGCCCTCGCCCCCGGCCGAGTGCCCGCCCCACTCGACGGTCTGCTCACCAGCCTCTGACGGCTCGGACGCAAGACAGGGCGCGCCCGCGCCACGGGCTACGGGCTACGGGCTACGGGCTACGGGCTACGGGCTACGGGCTACGGGCTACGGGCTACGGGCTACGGGCTACGGGCTACGGGCTACGACGATCAGAAATGGGCGCGGGCGTCCGGGTCCAGGACGGCAACCCGTCCACCCTGATCAACAACGTTCACTTCTGACGTTGATGACCCGGTAAGCGTTTGTTGATTGCCTTCGCGCACTCTGCGGCAGTCGGTAAACGGGGGCGAGACGAGGTAGATAAGTGCTGGATACACGTGTCACGGTGTCGGTGCACGCCTCCGACCCGCTCAGTCGGGCTGGAGTCGTCAGTCACTTACAGCACCAGCCCAGCGTCGAGATCGTCCCGTACCAGGGCGGCACGGCGGCCAGGCGGACGGAGCAGACGGAGCGGGGGAGAGAGAAGCACGGAGGTGGGGAGGCGGTCGGGGCCGTGGCGATCATGCCCATCGACCGGTTCGACGATGTCGCCGCGGCCGCGCTGCGACGGCTCGTACGGGGTGGAGAGCAGCGCGTGGTGCTGATCGCCCGGGATCTGCGCGAGCCGGAGCTGATGACGATCGTGGAGTGCGGCGTACGAGCCATACTCTGGCGCCATGAGGCCACCCCGCAGCGGCTGTTACGGGCGGTGCAGAGCGCGGCGCGCGACGAGGGAGACCTACCGCCGGACCTGATCAGCCGGCTGCTCTCGCAGGTGGGGCGGCTGCGGCGGTCGGTGACGGCCTCCGCGTCCGTGGGGTACGTACCGACGCTCGGTATGGCGCCGCGCGAGGTCGATGTGCTGCGGCTGGTCGCGGAGGGGCTGGACACCCGGCAGATCTCCGAGAAGCTCGCCTACTCCGAACGCACCGTCAAGAACATCCTGCATGCCCTGATGACGCGGCAGCAGTTGCACAACCGCGCGCACGCCGTCGCTTACGCGCTGCGGGAGGGATACATCTGATGGCAGAGGAAGTTCGGGCGCAGGCAGGTCACCGGGCGGGGGAACGGGCGTGATTCACGAAGTCGATGAGGCGATGCGGTTTGTGCTGCGCGGTGGGGTGCTGCCGGACGGCGCCGGGGACGTCGCGTTCGAGGCGCCCACCCGCGACTGGGCGGCGCGGCGCAACGCACCCACGCTCAATGCGTATCTGTACGACATACGCGAGGAGGTCGCCCGCCGCGAGCGCGGGGCGGTCCCGGAGCGGGACGCCGAGGGCGTGGTCGTGCGCAGGCGGCAGCCGCCGCGCTGGTTCCGGCTGTCGTACCTGGTCACGGCGTGGACCACACGGCCCGAGGACGAGCACCGGCTGCTGTCCGCCGCGCTGGGGTGCCTGCTCTCGCACGAGGTCCTGCCGACGGCCGCGTTGCCGAACGCGCTCCGCGCGCTGGAGGTGGGCATCCCGCTCACGGTTGCGGTGCCGCCGCCCGAGTCCCGTTCGATCGCCGACCTCTGGTCCGCGCTCGGCGGCGAACTCAAGCCGTCGCTGGACGTGGTGATCACCGTGCCCTTCCCGGTCTCGCCCTCGTACGAGGTGGCGCCACCGGTCACGGAGGGCGCGGTCACGGTCGTCCGCGGACTCGACGGCGTCCCCGGCGACTCCCGGCCCCGGATGCTCCGGTCCGTTCCGGGTGCCTCGCCGTCCGCAAGGGACAGCGAGGGGGAACAGTGAGTGGCACGGCGGTGAGTGGCACCACCGTGAGCGAGAGCGCCGGCGGAGCGCTGCGGGGCCGGCTGGCGGGGCTGCGCGAGCGGGTGGCCGGGCTGGTCGAGCGGCGCAGCGCCGACGATCCGACGGCTTCGGACCCGTTGCGCGGGCTGTATGTGACCCCGGAGACGGCCAGACGGCTCGCCACGCGGTCGCCTGCGGAGAGCACGGGCGAGGCGTACGCGCACGAAAGGTGTGCGGGTGAGGCGGCGGGCCAGGCGTATGCGGGCGAGGCGTCGGGTCCGTGGGGGTCCTCGGATCGGGTGGTCGTACTCGCCGGGCGGTTCGGGCTGTCGGCGTTGGACATGGACATCCTGCTGGCCGCGCTCGCGCCCGATGTGGACCGGGGCTTCGAGCCGCTGTACGGCTATCTCAACGACGATGTCGGGCGCCGCCGAGCCACGGTCGCGCTGGCGCTGGACCTCGCGGGCACCGGCCCGTACGAGCCGGCGGCCCGTGCCCGCTTCCATCCCGCCGCGCCGCTGCGCTCCGGTGGGCTGCTCGTCATCGAGGACGAGGACCGGCCACTGCCGGGACGCGCGCTGCGGGTGCCGGAACGGGTCGTGGCCCATCTGCTGGGGGACGACGGTCTTGATCCTGAACTCAGCGGCGGTGAGGTGGAGTGGTGCTCGGTGGAGCAGCGCGCCGCCGCCCGTACGGGAGGCGGGGCTCGCGCCGAAGGCGAGGCGTTGGGCGAGCGGCTCGCCGTGCTTGCGGGTGAGCGGCCGCTCGCCGTGCATCTGCGGGAGCGCCGGCCCGGTACCGCCGCCGAACCGGTGACCGACGGACTGCGGCGCGCTGGTCTGCCCGTGCTGCGGTACCGGCCCGATGGTCACCGCGGTGATGGTGCGGGCCTCGCGGGTGCGCTACTGCGGGAGGCCCGGCTGCGGCGGGCCGCGGTCGTCGTGGGGCCGCTGCCGGAGCGGCCCGGCGCCCTGGTCAGGGCGCTGGCGGGCGGGGACGTGCCGGTGGTCTTCTTCGGAAGCGAGCCCTACGACCCGGGCTGGGCCCCGGATTCGGGGCTGTTCGCGCTGGACGCGCCGGACGTCGAGGTGGCGGCGGGTGAGCTCTGGCGCGCCGAACTCGGCTCCGTGGACGGTGGCTTCGACCTCGCCGCGGCCGTTGCGCCGTACCGGCTGGGCGCCGCCCAGATCCGACGGGCGGCCCGCGCGGCCACGACCCTCGCCGCCTTCGACGGGACGCCGGTGACCGCCGTCCACATCCAGCACAGCGCACGGCAGCAGTCCGCACCGCTGCTGGACCGGCACGCCCGGCGCGTACGGCCCGCCGTCGGCTTCGACGGGCTGGTGCTGCCGCCCGAACCGCTGGCTCTGCTGCACGAACTGGTGCAGCGGGCGCGGCATCGGGAGCAGGTGCTGGGCCAGTGGCGGCTGCGCACCGGCGGTGGGCGCGGCAGGGGCGTGGTGGCCCTGTTCGCCGGGGAGTCCGGCACCGGGAAGACGCTCTCCGCCGAGGTCGTGGCCGGCGAACTGGGGCTGGATCTCTATGTGGTGGAGCTGTCGGCGGTGGTGGACAAGTACATCGGGGAGACGGAGAAGAACCTGGAGCGGATCTTCTCCGAGGCCGACCGTACGGATGCCGTGCTGCTCTTCGACGAGGCCGACGCCGTCTTCGGCAGACGCTCGGAGGTCAAGAGCTCGCACGACCGGTACGCGAACCTGGAGAGCGCGTATCTGCTGCAGCGGCTGGAGGCGTTCGACGGGATCGCCGTGCTGACCACCAATCTGCGGGCCAACATCGATGATGCGTTCACCCGGCGGCTGGATCTGGTGGTCGACTTCCCGTTCCCCGACGCCGAGCAGCGGACCGCCTTGTGGCGTTCCTGCCTGGCGGCCACCCCGTGCGCGCAGGACCTCGGACTCGACGTCTGCGCCAAGGAGTTCGAGCTGTCCGGCGGAGCGATCCGGTCGGCCGCGGTGACCGCGGGCTATCTCGCGGCGGCGCGCGGCGGGCCGGTGACGGCGGCGGACGTACGGGCCGGGGCGCGCCGCGAGTACCGCAAGATGGGGCGGCTGGTGCCGGACGCCTCGCCGCTGTGGGACTGAGACTCCGGGGCCGAGCCTACGGATGCGGCCGGGGCCGGGCGAGGTACCGTCCGGCCCCGTGCGGCGTCACGGGCCTTCGGCGATCTTCCAGTCCTGCCGGTCGTCGGGCCCGTCGGTGCACTTCCAGGACAGTGCGCCCTTGTCGTTCTGCAGATCGGTCAGGCATTCGTCGTTGCGCATATTGACGATGCGGGTGCGGCCGTTGCCCGCGTCCTCCAGCCGCCACTTCTGCTGGGGCGGCAGCTTGCCCGACTTCAGTTGTTCCGGGTCGGCCGTCCAGAGCTCGACCTCGTTGGTGTCCGGCTTCAGCTGGGCGACGCTGCCCGGGGCGCTGCCCGGCTCCAGGGCGACCGTGTTGTCCTCGGGGTAGTGGTGGATGGTCCACCACTGGTTGCGGCCGAACTGGTCACCCGTCCACTGGGGGCTCTGGCCGATCTGTGTGCCGTCGACCTGGCTGCCCCGGTTGGTCTGGAGGTACCAGCCGCCGTTGGCGTTGGACCGGATGGTCTGCGCCGGCGGGCCCTTCTCCCCGCCGCCGTCATCGGCGGGCTTGTCCTCGGGCTCCTCCTCGGGCTTCTCCTCGGGCTTCTCCTCGGGCTTCTCCTCCGGTGGTTTGGACGGCGCCGGCGAGGACGGCTTCTCGTCCTTCTCCGGGAGCTTTCGGGACTGGCCGGGCTTCTCCCGCGCGCTCGTGGACACCGTGGGGTCGGCTTGGAACCACAGCGCCACGAAGGCCAGCGCCGCCACCACCAGCAGCGAGCACACCACCATCGCCCAGCGGGGCAGCACGGACGGCTGGAGGTAGGTGCCGCGCAGCTCGGTCGGCTCCGCGGCACCGGCTCGCAGCACCGAGACGGTGAAAGGGTGCTTGTTGGTGCCTCCGACCCAACTCACCGTTCCGGGGCGGACGTTGAGCTGTACGAAGCCGGCGCGGCCGGGCGCGACCTGGACCGATGTCGGCTCGGGCTCGACGCTGAGGGCATCGCCGTTCTCGCGGCCGGAGAGGGAGACCGTCAGCGGCTGGTTGCCGAGGTTGTCGACGGCGACCGCCGCTCTGGCGCGCCATCGGCCGCGCACGGCCAAGGGCACCAGTTCGCAGCGGAGTTCGGCGAACGTCCCCACCGTGACCTTGCTGGAGAGGGTGCTCAGTGGACTTCGCAAGCTCTGACGGCGGCGGGGCGGCCC